>JAZRWX010000307.1:0-3850 GCA_045599905.1 Acutalibacteraceae bacterium | reverse complement strand
CGGTCAACAGTGCCGGCGGAGATACGTTGCAGGGCACCTACGTCATGGGTCTGACCTCTTTCTCCAGCGAGGCGGACCGTCAGGCGGCGGTGAAGAAAGCATCCCTGTTCGTCAACGGAAATGATTCCTACACGCACGGCGGCGGTATTCTGTGTAACGGTTATCTGGTCGTCGGTGAAACGGACGAAATTGATATTTTTGCCCGTCTGGAAATGGAAATGACAAAGAAATTGCAGGATGAAAGCGGCCGCGATTTGCCTTTGGCCGGTCATACCTATTCCTTTGTCGTACGTGACAGCAACGGTATCGTTGTTTCGGAAGGAACGAACGATGCCGACGGACAGATCGTGTTTGATCGTCGTATTCCTTTCAAGGAAGAGGGAACATTCACTTTCTATGTCACCGAAACGCCGTCGGATGAAAAGGGAATCAGTTACGATACCACACAGTATCAACTGCGTATTACCGTAAAACTGGATTCTTCTGAAAAATTACCCGGTACGGATATCATTAAAAAGGTATTTGTCATCTCCTCTTTGACAGTCAGCCGAAGAAACGGGGATGACGGCACATGGACGCGTTTGTCCAGTAAGGATTATCAGTTCAGCGACGGACGTCTGATCTCGATCAAGCCGGCGGACAGCGAAGCCACCTTTGTGAACCACCATACCGAAAAAACCAATATTCATGTTGAAAAGAAATGGGCGGAAAACAGCGAACCGAAGCCGATCACCGTTCAGCTGTACCGCAACAATAAGTCCATCGACAAAGTTACGCTGGATCAGACCAACAAGTGGTCGTATACGTGGAATAATCTGCCGATGAAGGACGACGCGGATCAGTATTACGAATATACCGTGAAAGAAGATCCTGTTGCCGGTTATATCGGTACCTATTCCGTTACCAATGAAACTTCCGCCAGTCAGTACTGGGTCCCGGCCACATCGATCACCGCCGGTGAAAAGTATATGATCGTCAGCGCGGATGGAGCGTATGCGCTTTCCGTTACGGATGATCACTACAACACGGCGTTCACTTCTTCGGATCGTGCGTCTGTTTCCTTGAAATCCGGCACGTTGACCGTCCGCGGTACGACCTATGACAACTGGTATGAAAATGACGTAAACGCCCGTTGTATTTTTGAAGCGCAAAGCACAAGTTCCAACAGTAACAGCCGGATCGTTTTCAAGAATCTCGGTACGGCAAGCAACAGTTGGCTGTTGGTGCAGAATGCATCGAACAATTATCTGCGCGGCATATCGCAGGCGTCATCCGCTTCCGGATTCCGCCTGAATAACGGGCGCTTGCAGGGACAGATCGAAACCGGCGCGAGCAACAGTTTCCGTTACGTTTCTTACAGTAACAGCAAATTCACGACCGCCTCGACCACGACAAACGCGGTTCGCCTCTATCAGCGTGTTTCTACCGGCGCTATGCAGAATACGGTGATCACCATCACCAACACGCCGATCGAAGAAACCAAATTTATGCTGCAAATCCGGAAACGCAATCAGCAGGGTCAGGCATTGCCGGATGCGAATTTCAGATTGTTTGATTCAAAAGGCAATCCGGTTTACTTTATCCGTGATAACGCGACCTATACCTATACGAAAGATACTTCCGGCAGTGCGACCTGTGACTTGCTGATCACGAACGTGAGCGGTATGATCTACGCGGTCGATCTTCCGGGCGGTACGTATACTTTGCGTGAAACGCAGGCGCCTCCCGGATATGCACCGGTAGCCGATCAGAAGGTCGTTTTGGATGAAACACGGACGAATCAGCGTCTGGAATTGAATCTTGTGGATCCGGATTACATTTACGTTATTCCGGAAACCGGCGGATCCGGAACGCTGTGGCTGTATTTGGTCGGCGGCGTGCTGATCGCGGTCGCTTTGACGGGAATTATTGTTCTGAAACGTAAAAAGAGCAATTAATATATTATAAATTGTTTATTGGAGGAAAAAAAGATGAAAAAGTTTTTAGCGGTATTGTTGGCGGTGCTTTTCGCCGTCAGCATGACGACTGTCGCACTGGCAGACACCACGTACTCGATCAACATTTTGAACAAAAACAGCGGTCACACCTATGAAGCGTATCAGATCTTTATCGGAACGGTTGCCGAAGACAAAGGTCATTCGCTTTCCGGTATTATCTGGGGTGACGGCATTTCCGAAGCAGGCAAAACGGCATTGCTTTCATTCGGTAAAACCGAAGGTGCTTATGCGAACGCCCGTGAACTTGCCGAATCGCTGACCGAAGCCAATGCCGAGGATTTTGCGGCTGCCGCTTCTAAATATCTGGTTGGCCCGCAGGGTTCTGCCTCGGTCGTAAAGAACGGCAAATACACCATTTCCGGTCTGAATGCCGGTTATTACCTGATCAAGGATAAGGATGACACTCTGGACGGACAGAACGATTCCTATACTTCTTACATTCTCAGAATCGTCGGCAATGTTGACGTACAGCCGAAATCCGATATCCCGTCGGTCGAGAAGAAAGTCAAAGATATCAATGATTCCACCGATGCAAAATTGGGCGACTGGCAGGATTCCGCCGATTATGATATCGGCGATGTCATTCCGTTCTCGCTGAACGGTACTCTTCCGGCAAACTTTGCTTCCTACAAAACCTACGTTTACGCTTTCCACGATTCCATGACCGGCGGTCTGACTTATCAGAACGATGCTGCGGTATACGCTGTTAACGGTGGTGCTCGCACCGAAATCACCGCTTCCTTTGAAATCAAAGAAAACGGCGGCAAACTGGATCTTTTCTGTAAAGACCTGAAACGTGTTGCCGCAACGGTAAACGCCAACACCAAAATCGTTGTGGAATACACTGCCGTTCTGAATGAAAAGGCGGTCATCGGTTTTGCCGGCAACCCCAATACGGTCACACTGGAATATTCCAATAACCCGAATTACAGCGGCGAAGGCCTGCCGGAAGAACCGCCCACAGGTCATACCCCCGAAGACAAGGTAGTTGTTTTCACTTATGAATTAGACGTCAATAAGGTCGATCAGGACAACAATCCGTTGGCCGGCGCCGGCTTTACGCTCTTCAAATTTGACGCTAAGAAGAATGATTACGTTGCCGTCAGCGACGAAATCAGCGGTGAACAGCTGACCACTTTCGTGTTCAAGGGCCTGGATGACGGTATCTACAAACTTTCCGAAACCACTACGCCGGACGGATATAACGCTGTTGATGACGTTGTTTTCGAAGTCAGCGCTAATCACGAAACCAATTCCGCGGATCCGAAACTGCTTGAAATCGACGTAAACAACGAAGCGTTCGTTCCGCAGCAGGCGGGTACGGTCGATGAACCGTATTATACCGGTGTGATTTCGACCACCGTTGTGAACCGTCACGGTTCGTTCCTGCCCGGTACCGGCGGTGTCGGAACCAAATTGATGTATGTCTTCGGCGGACTGATGCTTTTGGCCGCAGGCGTTCTGCTGATTGCCAGAAAACGTCTTTCGTTTGAAGCAAACATCTGATTATTTCATTTGAATACTGTGTCGCCGGGGGATTTCCCCCGGCGACAATAATGCAGGGGAGAGTCTTATGATGAACCGAAAACGTACGACCGTTCTTTTGGTGATTGTGTTCATGGTAGGATTGTCCCTTATATTATATCCTACGGTCAGTAATTACTGGAATACACGTCATGCTTCCACTATGATCGCCGATTACGATCAGGCAGTGGATCTTATGGATGACAATACCCGTCTTGAAATGCTGGAAAAAGCCAGGGAGTATAATCACTCGCTGACCCCCGGAACGGCGGCTTATCGCATTTCGTCAGAACAACAGAAAATTTATAATAACATACTGAACATCGGCG
>JAZRWX010000306.1:0-2065 GCA_045599905.1 Acutalibacteraceae bacterium | reverse complement strand
GTCAATTCAAAAACACTGGGCCTTCCGAAGGACGCTGTCAAGGCGATCCTGAAAGACGACCAACTTTATACACGCGAACAGGCAATCAAAGTCGTTCGCGAATTTCTTGAAAGGAAGGTGTAACCTATGCCTATTGGTGGTGGTACTTTCACAGTACAGAACAAAGTTCTTCCTGGCGCATACATCAACTTTGTAAGCGCCGGCACGAACGCCAAAATGGGAAGCCGTGGCGTGGCCGCGCTTCCTCTTGAACTTAACTGGGGACCTGAAAATCAGGTCTTCAAAATGGACGCGGCAGAATTCAACGCCCAGGCGTTGAAGGTGTTCGGCTACGATCCTACCGACGCGAATATCCTTCTTGTTCGTGAAGCGCTCAAACGCGCGAAGTCCCTTCTTATCTATCGTGTAAACGGTGGTGGCACGAAGGCTTCTGCGACTGTTGGCGGCCTTACTGTTACCGCAAAATACGGCGGTACACACGGAAACGACATCAAGATCGCGATCAATACAAACGTTGACGACGGCACGAAGGCCGACGTTGTGACTTATCTTGGCGATATGATTATGGACAGCCAGACCGTGGCAAAGTCCGGCGGCGCCGCTGATCTTGTCGCAAACGACTTTGTAACCTTCGGCACCGTTGCCACTATCACAACCGCAACCGCAACCGCGCTTACTGGCGGCACGAACGCAACCGTTACGGCTACAAAGTACACAGACGCCCTTACCGCCTTTGAAGTCGAATCTTTCAATGTAATCGGCTACCCTGGAACGGACGAAGATATCAAGGCACTTTTCGGCGCCTTTGTTACACGTCTTCGTGACGACGAAGGAAAGAAGATCGTCGGTGTTCTTTATCAGTACGACGGGGACAACCTGGGCCTGATCAATGTCAAGAACGGCGTTATCCTTGCAAACGGAACAACTATCACCGGCGACAAGGCCGTTGCCTGGGTCACTGGTGCTTCTGCCGGCGCAGAGGTCAACGAATCCCTGACAAACGTCGCTTATGACGACGCTGTGGACGTAGATATCAAATATACAAAGTCCCAGTTTGAACAGGCTATCAAGGACGGCGAATTTGTATTCTATGCAGACTACGGAAAGGCGCGCGTTCTGACTGATATCAACAGCCTTGTTACTATCGGCCAGGGAATGTCCGCAGACTGGACTTCGAACCGCGTTGTCCGCGTTATGGACGTGTGGGGGAATGACGACGCAAGCATTTTCGGCGCGTCCTATATCGGACTTGTTACCAACAGCGACACCGGTCGTCAGTTGTTCAAGGCTGATCTTGTGGCGCTTGCGTTGCAGTATCAGTCTATCGACGCGATCAGCAATTTCAACAGTGTCGACATTACTATCGCACAGGGCGACGGCAAACGCGACGTCGTTGTAAACTGTGCATTACAGCCGAACGACAGTATGGAAAAACTTTATATGACTGTCGTTGTAAATTAAGGGAGGGGTGAACAGCAATGAAAACTTTGAACGCACCTGATACCATTTCCGGAAAGGAAGGCAGAGCCTACGCGAAGGTCAATGGAAACAACGAAGAACTTTTCTTCGCGAAGACCATTGAAGCGACCGTGGAAAAGAACAAGTCCGAAGTCAAGGCGATCGGAAAGAGAATGACCGGTCACAAGACTACCGGAGCAAATGGAACCGGATCAATGACCCTGTTCTATATGACACCGCTTTTCCGTGAAATGATTCGCCAGTGGAAAGACACTGGAAAGGACGTATATTTCGATATGGTGGTAGAAAACGACGACCAGGAATCTTCGGCCGGAAAACAGACTGTTCTTCTTATGAACTGCAATCTTGATTCTGTCGTTCTTTCCAAACTGGACGGCGATTCCGACGACGCACTGGACGAAGACGTCGACTTCACTTTCGAAGACTTCGACATTTTGACCGCTTTCACCGCTATTTAATTATTCAAAGGAGGATTCACAATGGGTAAATTACAAGAATTCCTTATGGCAAATGAGGAACACGCACAGGTTACGGAGGAAGTCACAATCAGCGGCTTCCCCGTACCTTTCACAATTAAGTCGGAGGC
>JAZRWX010000305.1:0-5136 GCA_045599905.1 Acutalibacteraceae bacterium | reverse complement strand
GCCATTATTGAACTTACGGTCACCCACATCTTCGGTCGTGCCCATAACAGTCACGTTGACCTGTCTGCGGCGGGCAAGAACATGGTCCCAGTCGATGAAATAGATATGTGCGAATCTGCCGCCGTCGATCTCGCCGTCTTTGAGCGTCAGGGTTTCGCTTCTGCCGAAGAAAACCGAACGCAGATGTCCGTCGGTATTCATGCTTGAAAAATCGCCGGGTTCGTCTACGTAACGGCCGTACTGCGCGTGGATCGGGCCGGGATGACGGTAATCACCCTCGTTCGTGTAATCGGGGATGAATTTACGCATGATGTCTAACAGGTCATGCTGTAAGAATTCCAAATCGAAACTGTCGATATCGTGCGAGCATTCCTGCACCATGACCGAGCAGGTCGTATGGTGCGAAACAACGCTGACCGTACCGTTTTTGATGCCGGACGCTTCTACGATCTCCTTGACCTCTTTCGAGATGTCGTGGAAGGTCGGGATCCAGCCCCTGGACTGCAATTCGATTTCCTTTTGTACTACCTTAAATTCCATTTTTGATTCCTCCAAAAATTAATTACTTTTTATTCAGCCGTTCGCCGACGGCGCCGCCGGGATGAATGACACCGAACTGTTCGTTCTGAAAATCGGTCTCTTCGATCAGCGCGTTTTGCAGTGCGTGAAAAATGACGCACAAAGCCGTTGACGAGGTGGTGCCCTGTGAATTGTATTTATCGGTCTCGCGGTTGACGTACTGTTTCAGAACAACGTCAGCATCCGCGGCAAGTACCGATTCCGTATTTTCGGTAATGGTGATGACCTTGATCCCCTTGGCTTTGCAGATGTCAAGCATGGGCAGCAATTCTTTCGTTTTGCCGCCGCGCGAAGCGAAAACCATTACGTCGCCCGACTGCAAAAAGCCCATTCCGCCGTGTACCGCCTCGGCCGGTGATATAAACTTTGCCGGCTGTTCGATACAGCACATCAGATGCGCGAAATGCTGACAGATGATCCCTGAATGACCACAACCGGAACAACCGATGCGCGGCGCTTTTTTCAGCAGTTCGACCGCGTCGGAATAACTTTTTTCGTCAAAGTATTCTTCCATCCGCGCAATACATTCGCTTTCGATGGAAAATACGCTTTTGGCCGCTTGTAATGCCGCTGTTTCCATTGCCGTTTCCATCCTTAAAAATCGGTGATCATCTGATCGCCGTAAACGTTTTTCCAGTCTTTTTCGAAGCCGGCCACCGCCGCGTCGGTCAGCGGGTGGGAAATCAGAGATTTGAAAATATCGGGGGCTACCGTGACGGCATGACATCCGACCGAAGCGCATTCATTGACCTGCTGCGCGTTTTTGAAACTTGCCGCCAGCACCTTGCAGGGCAGCGCGTACTGATCGAACTGGTTGACGATTTCCGCCACCACACCGACACCGTTGCCCGAAATGTTATCGATACGGTTGACGTAAGGGGCGACAAAATCCGCACCGGCAACGGCAGACAGCAACGCCTGCGCCGGAGTGAAGATCGCGGTCATCAGCACGCCGATACCGAGTTTTTTAAGTTCTTTGGTCGCTTTCAGTCCATCTTCCGAGATCGGCACCTTGATATAAAAATCACCGCCGATGCGTTCCTGCATCAGTTTGCCTTCCTCAACGATCTTCTCCGCTTTGGTCTGCAAAGTCTGCGCGCAGAGGATTTTATCCTCACCGATAATAGCGCGGATATCGCAAAGGCGGCCGTAAAAATCCGTACGCTCTTTTGAAATGATAGACGGATTCGTGGTAACACCCGCCAGGGGATAATATTCGTTGATGTGACGGATCGCTTCCAGATCCGCCGTGTCGGCAATATAGATCATACCGATTCCTCCCATAAGCAATATTTACATAATTATACCATAACAGCAAGCCGAAATTCAATACATTTTTATACTTTTTTTGTGCTTTTTTATTCAAACATCCGGTTAATATGCTTAACAGATTCTTCGACGAGATAATCTCCCCCCGTATGATCTGTCGTTCCGCTCGTAACGTAGGCGCTGTAATGACCGCCTTTTTCCGCCGTTTCGGTCGGCAGATAGCCGTCGGCGGCACAGGCCAGTTGGATCAAAAAGGTCTGTTTTGCCTTACTTAACGCCCTGATCCTGTTTCCGAAATCCAAAAACAGTTCATAGGGATTGGTCGCAAAAGCAACGTCATTGAAACGGATGAAATGTACTTCTTCCGGCAAAAACGGAACCGTGTCCTGAATTTCATAACGGCCGATCGTGCCGGCGTACAAGTGTAATTTCGCTTCTTCCTCAAAAGTGAAATCCTTATTCCCGTTCTTGCGAAAGAAATCCACCATAAAAGCGAC
The DNA here is from genome assembly GCA_045599905.1 of Acutalibacteraceae bacterium. Classification (GTDB taxonomy): domain Bacteria; phylum Bacillota; class Clostridia; order Oscillospirales; family Acutalibacteraceae; genus UBA737. The sequence continues at coordinate 2,791 of JAZRWX010000305.1, read as the reverse complement.
CGAAGATTCGTATTCTTCCTTTGAAACACGGCGGACCGGCATATTGATCGTTGCGGTTTCGTGGATGAGGACGCCTTCGCTTAAAATTTCAAAATTCCGTTCCTCGAAAACAGCCGAAATTTCGTTCGCGATACGCTTACCGACCAGCCGCAAACCGGAAAGATCAAACATAGAGGGGTCCGCACGCCGAGGAATGTCATACGCATGTTCGATGTTCGGATCGTTGGTCGGGATTTCGCCCGGAGTAAAGCGGATCAGATCTCTCGGCGCCTGATCCCCGGCCGCGGAGCACAGTCCCAAAACCTTGAAATCCTCGCCGTATTTTTCTCTTAAATTCGCTTTGACCTTGCCCCAATAATCCGACGAAATAAAACTGCGATGTTCCACTACCTGCGCCGGGCAGGCAATATTGGCCACCACACCGGAAACTCGTTTCTGTTCATCGAACGTAAACATCATTTCAATGCCGGTATCATTTCCGCCTTCCAGCCGGTCAAAGTCTTTGCTGTTGGTATCACCCCACATTTTGGCCGTACCGTCCATATAAACCACCCGGCGGCAAAATCCGACAGCGGCACGCCCGAACGCGTGGGCGTAACAGGCCTCTTTTCTGTTTTCCCAGGCAAATACCGCCGCCTGCGCGATTTTTACCGATAAAAATTCCAGAGCCTCATCCGGGTCCATTGCGTCAGACGTCTGAACGTTGGGAACGTAAGAAACGCCGTCCGGCATATACCTTCTGATAATGTCGTCGGAAGAGCCCGGCAGCCGTTTCTTTCGGGTATAAGTATACGAAGTATGATCGTGGATACAGGTCACGATGACCTTATCGATCGAAATCGGCAACCGATCTTTCAGAATATCCATTACCATTTTGTTCAGTTGATACGTTATCGCCACCAGATCGCACGAGCAAATGATCATCTGATCGTTTCCGCTTTCCAAGGCGAATCCGGTCACGGAGATCGGTGATTCGACAACATCCGTAACACGTTCAAAAAACTGACCGTCCAGACCGATCTTCCGATTCGGTGTGATATCGACTTCGGACCAGCCGATTTTTATTCTTTTATCCATACTTATTCCTCCTTCGCGCTGATCGGATCATCAGGCAACGATTTCTTTCAATATTTTCTGATTGGCCACAATGGACAAGGCGCCGGAAAGAAATAACAGCGCCATCATCACATAAATGACCGTATAACCGCACCCGTCAATTACCGCGCCGAACAGCGTGGGCCCGATCGCCGCGCCGATCGACAGGAAGGTATCGGTGGTCGCGGCAAACGATCCCGCGTTTATCAGCTTATGACATTTCATCGGAATAAAGGCCGAATCAATATTAGTTATGCTTCGGCTGACCAGCAGCGGAATCAGTGTCATGGCAACGGTAAGGTAAAGATTTTTCGAATAAAACAGCGCTAATAAAACCGAAAAGAGAAATGCCGCGAAATAATAGTATTTTCCGATTTTCCAGCAGCTTGTTTTTTCACACAGGAAGGTCGACGCTATGGGGCCGACAATCATCGTCACGGTCAGTACCGTACCTGCCAGAAGCGCCTTTGAAGACGAGACCCCGAAAACGTCGCACAGAATATTCGGCACCCAGTTCAGAATGCCATAATATAAAACGCCGACCAGCATACAGCCGAAAAATATAACAAAGTAAAACACGTTGATTTTTTTGGATTTTGTGACCTGACCGCCGGAATTCGCGTCGGCGATTTTTTCCGCCTTATTGCTGACAAACGGTTTTTCCGAATTTCTGAGGCCGGAAACCACTATGTAAAACACTGCCAACGCGCCCAGCAAAACGACCGCGGCAATATAAAAGCCGACTTTCCAGTTTGTCCATTTCAACAGCACGAAAGCCAGTGTATAATCGACACAGAATCCTGCCGTATAACCGACACTGAGCCAGTTATTGGACGAAACCCGCAGTTTTTGCGGTACGTATTTTACAATTACGGCAAAAATGCCGGGCCAGGAACCCGCTTGAAGGAATCCGTTGACGGCAAAAATGACCCAGATCTGATAAATGGACGTACAGAGCGGGATCAGAACGGTGAGCAGTGCCGACAGAAAAAGTGTGACGGTAAGGAATCTGATCAGATGCAGTTTCGGAAAAAATTTTGCCACGGCCAGCTGCCCGATCGCGTAGGTAAAAAAATAACAGGTCGACGCCATGCCCGCCTTGGCCTTTGAAATATTAAAATAACGCAGTATTTCAACCAGTTCGCAGGAAAACATATTCTTTTGGACAAGCGTGGCAAAGTACAGAAAAACGCAGATGCCCAAGACAATATGTATTTTCCTTTTTCCGTTTGCTATGTTATTTACCGTATAACCCATGATAATCAACTTCTTTTTTTAACAGTAAATCAAACTTCCACAATAACGATGCCGTTTTCGATCCGCATTCGGGTACCGAACGGTTTTGAAAGTTGTTGTAATCTTGAAATGAACGACAGATCTTTCGCCGGTTTCGGAATGCCGCGGGCTTTAACATCGGTTTCATCAAATCCGAGTTCAACCGGCATCAGTTCCAGTCTTTTAAGTTTTCCGTCCTCGATTTCAAAATACGGAATAAAGGTTTCAAACATCTTCCGGACATACATCAAGCCGCGCTTGCCGTTATTTGAACGAACACGCAAAAGTTCTTCCATACCGGCGTCCACCTTTACGCCGTGTTTTTCGTAAAAATCAGCCGGCGCGCAAGGAATGCTGTTTAACTGTAAAACAAAATCGCCCAACGAATAGAAGATCGGTCTGTTATGATAAATTTCCAGTC
>JAZRWX010000304.1:0-5827 GCA_045599905.1 Acutalibacteraceae bacterium | reverse complement strand
ATGCCGCCCATGTAGGAAAAACCGGGGGTAAAACCCAGCATATAGATCAGGTATTCGGCTTCGGAATGGATGCGGATGACCTCGTCGGTTGAAAGATTATTATACTGTGCCACATATTCCAGATCCGGTCCCGCTTCGCCGCCGTAAAGCACGGGAATTTCAATAATGACCGTGTTCATTTTCCGCGCTTTGTGGGAAACGGAAAGCAATTCTTCCAGTTTCTTCGCCAGTTCACCGTAACGGATGATTTCCGGCGCGTAATGGATGGTCAGGGTACAGTAGGTCGGTACGGTTTCGTAGATACCGTCGATCTGCGCTTCGTTCAGGGCCTCGTCAAAAGCGCGGATTTGCGTGTTGATCTTTTCACTGATCTCATTGCCGAAAACGATCGCTACCGAGGTATCTCCGGTGATTTTGATTTGTGGATATTCCATTTTTTCAGTCCTTGCCGCTAAATTCAGCCGATCACGTCGGCAATGCAGGTGATGGTAACACCTTGCTGTTCCAGCCGTTCACGAATGTCTTTGACAAATCCGATCGCGTCGGGATTGTCCCCGTGAACACAGATGGAATCCGCCCGGATCGGAATGATCTTCCCGGTAACGGTTTCAACACAGCCCTCTTTGACCATGCGGATCGTACGGGCGATCGCTTCTTCACGGTCGTGGATCATCGCGCCGGGCATTTTGCGCGGCACCAGTGTGCCGTCTTCCATATATCCGCGGTCGGCGAAAACCTCACTGGCGACACGAAGTCCCGTTTTTTCGGCGGCACGGATATGCGCACTGCCCGCAAGACCTAACATGATCAGATCGGGGTCTACTTCGTAAATACCTTTGCAGATCGCTTCCGCCAGTTCGTCGTTGACGGCGGCCATATTGTAAAAAGCACCGTGCGGTTTGACGTGCTGTAATTTCAGTCCTGCCGCCTGGGTGAAGGCCTTTAACGCGCCGACCTGATATTTGATATACGCTTTTGCCTCATCGTTGGAAATGTTCAGATTACGGCGTCCGAATCCCATCAGATCCGGAAAACCGGGATGCGCGCCGACTGCCGTTTCGCACGCGGCGGCAAGCTGTACGGTTTTTTCCATGACCACCGGGTCTCCGGCATGAAAACCGCAGGCGACGTTCGCGGAGGTGATGTAACGTAAAACCTCACCGTCCATTCCAATGGTATACGCGCCGAAACTTTCACCAAGATCGGCGTTTAAGTCTACTTTGCACATGAGAAGATCTTCTTTCATTAAAAGTTGAAAGCGCAAGCCAAAGCATGACGCTCCGGCTTGCGTTTGTTGATGAATATGCGGTTGTAATAACGGATCAGCTTCCGGAGAACAACGCCTTTGCGCTGGTGACAAATGCCGTCATGTTGCGCGCGGCGATGAACAGGAATACACCGATCACGATAATGGCAAGAATGTTGATGACTACACCGTTCTTGTAGTTGCCCATCAGTTTTTTATCATTGCAGGCAAGCAACAGCAGAATACCGGTGATCGGCAGCAGGAACGCATTGGCGGCCTGCGCGAACAGAATGATTTCCGCAGGAGAAGCGCCCAGCGTGCAGGTGGCGACGATGCCGAATACCAGAACGATCATCCAAACGATCTTGAAACGCCATTTTTTCATGTCTTCGCCCCAACCGAGAATACCGCTGGAAGCAAATGCCGCGGCAAGCGGTGCGGTGATCGCCGAAGAGAAACCCGCGGCAAACAGACCGATTCCGAAAATAACGGTTGCCCACGAACCCAGCAGCGGGGTCAGCGACTGTGCCATATCCTTACCGGTCGCGCCGGCAGTTTCGATCTGACCTTGCAGGATCGAAGCGCAGATGATGATCGCCAAAGAAATGATACCGCCCAAACCGATCGCCAGAATGGAGTCCAGATTGGAAGTTTTGATATCCTCTTCGGGATTATTCCATTTTTTAGCGGAGGAGGAAGCGTGCAGATAAATGTTGTACGGAACGACCGTGGTGCCCATCAGTGCGGCAATGGTCATCCAGGAGTTTTCGCCTTCCGGCGCTCTGGGAACGAACAGACCTTTCAGTACGGCGCCCCAGTCCGGTTTTGCCGCGAAAGCGCAGATCAAAAAGATCAGACCCATCAGAACGACCAACGCGGTCAGGAATTTTTCAATGTAGGTGTATTTGCCGCTGAACAGCAGGACAAAAGAAACAACGCCGATGACCAGTGCCAGAATGATCTTGAACGTTGGGGTGGCAATGGTGGTGCTGACGGCTTGAAGACCCAGTACAGAACCGGAAACGTTTCCGGTTTCATAAGCGACGTTGCCGATAAACACCGCGGCAATGACCAGAACGGCAAGAATAATGCGGCTGGCTTTGCCGGTGTATTTTTCACGCAGTGCTTCGCCGAGCCCTTTGCCCGTTACGATGCCCAGACGGGAAGCCATACTCTGCATGATGATGACCGAAATGGTAGAAAATAAAATAGCCCAAAGCAGTGTTGTGCCGTAACTTGCACCTGAGGTGAAGCAGGACGTAACGGTACCCGGGCCGATAAACGCGGCGGCGACAACTGCGCCGGGGCCGACTTCTTTGAGGCGCTGCCAGAATGTTTTTTGCATAAATATACCTCCTAATGTTTTTAAGGGATGATTTATTATACCAGTTTTTACTAAAAAAAACAACAAAAAATTTTAATAATCGTTGATTTTTTCGGGGGGGTGCGCGCAATAATTTCGGTTTTATAATTGAAAACGGCGGTGCGGCGTGCTATAATTGGGGAAATATTAACAGGAGGCAACGACATGAAAATTGAGAATATCGACGGCAATTTCAAAATCGAAAGTACCATTTCCCGTCCGGGATTGGTTTATAAAAACATTTTACAGGAACCGTTTCGGATCTGCGGCCTGCTGCGTGAAAACGGGCGTTATGTGCGTATTCCGACCGCGGTCGCAGAAGAAACAAACGAAGGGGTCGCGTATCTGAACGCCTGTACTGCCGGCGGCAGGGTGCGTTTTGTGACCGACAGCCCCTATGTCGCGATCGCCGTGCGGTACAACGAAATTATGAAAATGCCGCATTTTGCTTTCAGCGCAAGTATCGGATTTGATCTGTACGCCGATGATATTTATATCGGGTCGTATATTACGCAGGGGGATGAACCGACCTTTGAAGCGGTGCTGGATCTGCCGCAGTCCGGGACCCATACCGTCACGATTCATTTTCCGCTTTACAGCGGTGTGGACGAACTTTTCATCGGTCTTTCGGAGGATGCTTTGCTGGCGGCTCCGCCGGCATACCGTGTGACCGATCCGGTCGTGTTTTACGGTTCTTCCATTACGCAGGGGGGATGTGCCAGCCGTCCGGGCAACGCGTATGACAACATTCTGTCCCGTCTGCTTTCCTGCGATCATACAAACCTCGGTTATTCCGGCAGTGCCCGTGCCGAACTGCCGATCGCAGAGTATATCTCAAAACTGAAAATGAGCGTGTTTATTTATGATTACGATCATAATGCGCCGACGGCGGAGTATCTTGAAGAAACGCATGAAAGGATGTACCGGATCATCCGGAACGCACAGCCGGAACTGCCGATCATCATGCTTTCCAGACCGAAATATCATCTGGACGCGGATGATCAAAAACGGTTGGCAATCATTCGGAAAACCTATGAAAACGCGGTTGCCGCGGGCGACGGGAACGTGTATTTTATCCCCGGACCGGAATTGATCGAAGAACGTCTGCGCGAGACCGCGACGGTCGATAACTGCCACCCGAACGACAGCGGTTTTGTCAGTATGGCATATGCGGTGGAACGGGTATTAAGACCGATATTGTACTGATTTTATCGGAAGTGGGTTTTGATCTGCTTCCGTTTTTCTGTGTGTTGTCGTTGATTTCGCGGTTTCAGTATGCTATTATGATAGCGTTATGGTAAAAAAAGGATATTTTACGCAAAAAATATTTATATTCAGGTGGTGCACATATAGCGTTAAGATCGGCTTCAAAAGAAAATACTAAAAATCCCGCTTGAAATGAATTGATCAGGCGGGATTTATTCTTTATAAAAACAAAAAAAACTGAAGACAGGTGGGATGACTTTTGCGTAGAACTAAAACTTAAAGAAAAACATTTGCTAAAAATGTATTTTTATAATTTTAGCATTTTTTTCTAAAATTGTCAACGAATTTCTACATGAAAACCCATATTTCTTTAACAAAAAATTTCACTTTTCTTTATAAAATATTCATAGTCAATTTACATCTTCAATTTAATTTGGATATGTAGCCGACTTCTTAAAAGGAGAAAAACGATATGCGTTTCAAAAAAATACTTTTCGGGGAATTGCTAAACATATGGCTTCAAAATAACAACATTCGTCAAAAAAGCTCAACGATTTCAAAATACAAATTCATAATTGAAAAACACATCATCCCGCAATTAGGCGATTATACGATCAAACAGATCACACCGACTCTGATAAACAATTTTTTAAGCGAGAAATTAGCGGGCGGAAGGTTGGATCAAAGAGGCGGTTTATCTCCCGCGTATGTTCGAACAATTGCGATAATAATTGATTCCGCGATGAAACTGGCAGCCTGCGAAGGATGGTGCAAAGAACTTAAAAGTCCAATCATTAAGCCAATACAGGAAAAGAAAGATTTTTCGGTTTTTTCCACGCACGAACATCGACTGCTTGAAGATTACATATTCTCCGAACCGACATCGGCAAATATCGGAATTGTATTATCGCTCCAAACCGGTATGCGGATCGGCGAAATCTGTGCTCTCACATGGGATGATGTTGATCTTGAAAATGCGTTGATTCATGTCCGCCATACCGTTTCAAGAGTACCTAACGGTGATGATTTACCAGAAAAAACGAAACTGATAATCGATACACCGAAAACGCCGTCTTCAGTACGGGAAATACCAATTTCACCGGCTATGGTATTTGCATTGCTTAAAATCAAGAGCAATGCAAAATCACCGTTTATAATATCAACCGGTGCAAAGTTTGTCAGTCCGCGTACTTTTGAATACCGATATCATAAAACCTTATCAAAAATAGGGATTCCCCAGAAAAACTTTCATTCATTAAGGCATACGTTCGCGACCCGCTGTATTGAAGCGGGGGTGGATGTGAAGTCACTTTGTGAACTTCTCGGCCATTCCGGTGTAACAATTACTTTAGATACCTATGTGCATTCTTCCCTGAATACAAAACGAAAGCAACTCGAAAAACTGTTTGATTATCAGAAAAATATGTAAATTTATTGATTTTGTGTAGAAGTTTTAGTTCTACGCAATTTTTTTTTGCGGAACGTGGATAAAGCGCTGAAATAGGAATAAATCGGAGGTCAAATATGAAAATCAAGCTTGCAGTTTTGGAAAAAGATACCAATTATCTTCAAAGAATGATTTCGGTTTTTGCTACAAAATATGCGGAAAAACTGGAAATATATTCATTTACCGATGCGGCGGTCGCTTTGGAAACGGTAGATGCTTCGAAAATCGATGTATTGATCGCCAATGATGCTTTTGAAATTGATGTCAGCAAACTGCCGAAACGTTGCAGCTTCGCTTATTTTGTGGACTCAATTGATGTTGAATCCGTCAAGGGCCAGCGCGCGATCTGTAAATTCCAGAGAGCGGATCTGATTTATAAACAGATTTTAAGTATTTATTCGGAAAATTCCGAAAATATATCGGGTTTGAAAATGAGCGACGACGCGACTAAGATCATCGCATTTCAATCGATCAGCGGCGGAAGCGGGGCTTCAACGCTGGCCGCCGCCTGTGCGATCCATTTTGCGGCACAGGGAAAGAAAACATTGTATTTGAATCTTGAAAA
>JAZRWX010000303.1:0-3017 GCA_045599905.1 Acutalibacteraceae bacterium | reverse complement strand
CACGTATTCGTCCATGTCCTTGTGGATGTCCAGATGGTTGGGCGCCACGTTGGTGACAACCGCCACGTCGGGACTTTTCCGCATGGAGATCAACTGGAACGACGAAAGTTCCACAACCACGAAATCTTCGGATTTGATATTTTCGATTTCGGGCAGCAGCGGTTTGCCGATATTGCCGCCCACGTGGACGGTTTTTCCCTCGGCTTCCAGCATTTTGGCGATCAGCGTGGTGGTGGTCGTCTTTCCGTCCGATCCGGTCACGGCGAAAACGGTGGCGGGGCACAGGTCAAAAAAGACCTCCATTTCACTGGTCACGGCAATGCCTTTTTTGCGTGCCGCTTCCAGTTCGGGCAGGTGGAAACTCATACCCGGTGTGCGGAAGATGATTTCCACTTCCAGATTTTCAAGGTATCCTTCGCCTAAACGCAGTTCCGCGCCGGCGGCTTCCAGTTTGTCCGCCAGTTCGCCCAACTGCTCACGGGTGCGGCGGTCACAGACGTATACCCGCGCGCCGCGCTCTAAAAATTTGAGGATCAGCGGGGTGTTGCTGATCCCCGCACCGCAGAACGCGATGCGTTTGCCTTTCATTTGATCGTAAAACTGTTTGAAATCCAAAGAAAACGCCTCCAAACGTTAATTAACATAAATATACAGATATATTATACTTGTATTTTCACAAAATATCAATACTTATTCATGCATAATTTTCCATAAAAAAGACTCCCGGGCAAATGACCGGGAGTCGGAACGGAAATTTGATTATTCTTCGGTGGGGATTTCGTCAACCGGAGTTTCCTGCGGAGCGGCAACCGGAGCCATTTTCGGATTGGGCCCGTATTTGTTATCACCGGGCTGACTGTCCGTAGCAGACCAGACCAGCAAAAGGATCGCGCCGACCAGCGGGATCAAACCAAACAGCCAACTCCAACCGGATCTGCCGACATCGTGCATTCTGCGGACGAAAACACCGATGCCCGGCAACAGCGCGGCAAGCGCATAAACGGCGGAAAGAAATCCCAAAAACGGGACTGCTTTGGCAAGCGCGGAAAGAACGGCGCTGACGATCACATTGAACAGGAAGAAGTACCAATACTCACTGCGGCGCGCTCTGCCCGTAAAGACGGCGTACTTGGAAAAAACGGTTTTGATTGCTTCTGAAAAACTCATAAAATTGACCTCCTGTAATTTGGTTAACATAATTATATGATAAAGGTCGAAAAATGTCAAGAAAAAGTGACCGAGCGGCTTATTCCGCCTCGGTTTCCAGTTCCGCCAGCGCTTCCTCGGCGCGTTCCCATTCCGAAAGCGCTACCGAAAGGTCTTCTTCCACGGCGGTCAGTTCCGCCTGCAATTCCGAAAGTTTCAGGTAATCGCAGAGGTTTTCGTCCAGCCGCAGTTCGGTTTCAATACCGTCCCGCTTTTCTTCTAACAGTGCCACCTTTTCTTCCGCTTTTTGCAGGGCGCGCTCCCGTTTGGAACGCTCTTTCAGCGGGGTGGTGTAGGTCTTTTTGGGTTTGGGCGCTTCCGTCGCCGGTTTGGGGGCGGTCTGCGGCTGACGGCGCGCGGCCTCATACTGTTCGTAACCATAAGGGTAAAAAGCGGCGTCCCCGTTTTCAAACACCAGCAGTTTGGTCGCCAGTTTCTGCACAAAATAGCGGTCGTGTGAAACGAAGATCAGCGTGCCGCCGTAGTCGGCAAGCAGGTCTTCCAGCGTTTCTTTGCCTAAAATATCCATGTGGTTGGTCGGCTCGTCCAGGATCAGCACGTTTGGGCGTTCCTGAAATAGTTTACATAACGCCAGTCGCACACGCTCGCCGCCCGACAGGACGTCCAGCGTTTTGAAAACCTCGTCCCCGGTGAAAAGGAAGGCGCCTAATGCCGAGCGCACCTCAAAATCGTTCAACCGCGGAAAGGCGGAAAGGAAATCGTCAAAGACGGTGTTGTGGTTTACATAACTTGTAAGTCGCTGATCAAAATAACCGATTTTCACACCGCCGCCAAACGAATAGACGCCGCCGCGTGACGGCAGGGCGTCCACCAGCGTTTTTAAGAACGTGGACTTCCCCAATCCGTTGCCGCCGACAATACCGATGCGGTCGCCGCGTTCGACCGTCATGCTGACGGTGGAAAGGGTGGTGTCGTACCCGATTTGCAGGTCTTTGACCGTCAGCACGTCCTTTGCCGAAACAGTTTCGGGGGAAAAACGGGTGTGGAACGTACGGGTATCCGCCGTTTCGGGGGCGTCGATCTTTTCCATGCGGTCGATCTGTTTTAATTTGGACTGCGCCATGGCCGCCTTGGTCGCTTTGTAGCGGAAGCGGTCGGCGACCGCCTGCAAATGGGCGATCTCTTTCTGCTGGGCGGCGTATTGCTTTGCCTGCTGTTCGGCGCGGATCTTCTTGACCTCGGTATACCGGGTGTAATTGCCGACGTACCGGGCGGTTTTGCCGTGTTCGATCTCATAGACCGTTTCGACCGTCCGGTCTAAAAACATACGGTCGTGGGAAACGATGACAAACGCCTTTTTATAGCCGCGCAGATATTCTTCCAGCCAGCGCACCGTGTCAATGTCAAGGTGGTTGGTCGGTTCGTCCAGCAGCAGAAGATCGGGTTTGGACAACAGCAGTTTCAGAAAAGCGATCTTGGTACGTTGTCCGCCCGAAAAATCCGAAAGCGGTTTGTACTTTTCCTCTTCGGCAAATCCGAACTGACGGATCGCCGCTTCGTATTCGCGCTCGAAATAAAATCCGCCGAGGTTGGTGAACTGATCCAGCAGCGTGGTGTATTCGGCAATATCCTCGTCGCGGCGGTCGGTTTCCATGCGTTCCTGCAATTCGTCCAGCCGTGCCTTGACCGAAAGGATCTCGGTATAGGCCGAGCGCACCTCGTCCACCAGCGAAACACGGTCGTCGGCAAAGGTCATCTGACTTAACATCCCGACGGTCGGTTTGCCCGAAACGGCGAAAACGGTATCGTCCGCGCCGGTCTTTTTCGCCGGAGAAAGTTCGCCCGAAAGC
>JAZRWX010000302.1:0-17094 GCA_045599905.1 Acutalibacteraceae bacterium | reverse complement strand
AGCTCCGCAGTTAAGCTGCGGTATTTCACATCCAACTTGCAGTCCCGCCTGCGCTCCCTTTACACCCAGTAATTCCGGACAACGCTTGCCACCTACGTATTACCGCGGCTGCTGGCACGTAGTTAGCCGTGGCTTCCTCTTTAGCTACCGTCATTTGTTTCGTCACTAAAAACAGAGGTTTACAATCCGAAGACCTTCTTCCCTCACGCGGCGTTGCTGCATCAGAGTTTCCTCCATTGTGCAATATCCCCCACTGCTGCCTCCCGTAGGAGTCTGGGCCGTGTCTCAGTCCCAATGTGGCCGATCAACCTCTCAGTCCGGCTACCGATCGCAGACTTGGTAGGCCGTTACCCCACCAACTATCTAATCGGACGCGAGGCCATCTTACAGCGGATTGCTCCTTTGGTATCCCGGGGATGTCCCCAAAATACATCATGCGGTATTAGCAGTCGTTTCCAACTGTTGTCCCCCTCTGTAAGGCAGGTTCCTCACGCGTTACTCACCCGTCCGCCACTAAGTGTTACAAGAAAGTCCGGTAGCAAGCTACCTTCGATTCAGCGCAACACTCCGTTCGACTTGCATGTGTTAGGCACGCCGCCAGCGTTCGTCCTGAGCCAGGATCAAACTCTCTAAAAAATTATATCTTAACACCGAAGTGTTAAAACCTTTTTCAGAGCATCTTGTGCTCTTAATAATGCTGGCGCATTATTTGTCCTTGATTCACAGATTTCTCTTGGAATCGTCGGGTCCTTTTTTCTCGTCGTTGTTTAATTTTCAAGGTTCGTTCGCGGCCCGTTTCTCATGGGCGCTCGATTATAATACCACACCACTCCCCCTTTGTCAAGCACTTTTTTACACTTTTTTTAATTTTTTTTTCGGTTTGTGGACAGGGATTTTTTCACACCCAAGATATTGTGCAAACGGCGATATTTTCCAACCGAAAAGCGGTATGAAAGTGGATATTTTTTCTGCGCGTACCCATTATATATATGTAAAAAACAAAAAAATATACCGCCGTTTCTTTCCGGCGGCATATACCTATATAATATATACGCGTGCGCGAAGCGGTCAGACCGACGCCAGTCCTTCGGAAATTCCCAGCAGCACGATCCCCGCGATCACGGTACCGACACACAGGTACTGCGACGGGCGCAGACGCTCTTTCAAAATAACACGTGACAGCAACACCGAAACGATACAGTAGGAAGCGATCATCGGCGCCGCCAGCATCGGCTTTGCCGCCATGGCATATACGTAGAACACCTGACCGAATTCCTCACACCCTGCCGCCGCCATTTTGGGCCATTCGCTCCGGCGGAACGGCAGATAGGGTTTTCCGGTACGGATCCACAAAAAAATCCACGCCGCGACCCCGACGGCGAAAAAGGTCAGACCGTACAGTATGATCACGTCGATTTCCCCGAGCCCCAGACCGGTTTTTTCGTCGAGAATGATGCCGTCCGCGGTCGTTCCCAGCGTATCAAACACGCAGTATAACAGCGGAAACAGCAGTGCCAGCGCGCCCATACGGTATTTTTTATCCGCGCGGATGGTTTCGGCGGCGGAAATGCGCTGTTCTGCGATCGCCAGCGCGATCACACCGATCACGATCAGCGCCGTTCCGATCAGATCCATCGGCGAAAACGCTTCGGAAATGGCGGAAATACGTCCCCTGCTTAAAAACCAGATCACCATTGCCACGGTAGACAGCGCACCCGAAGCGTTCTGCACCGGTGAAACGATGGATAATTCCAGATACCGCAGACCGGCATACCCGATGACCATGGAAACGATGTAACCGACCGAAGCCGGCAGGTATTTCAGTATGTTGGTGCAGAAGGTGCCGAAACGCACGGGCGATTCCGCCAGCGGAAGCAATGCCGCCGCGCAGACGCCCATGACCAGACCGACCCAGACGGCGATTTTCAGGTGGGAATAACGGTCTTCTGCCGCCGAACTTTTTTTATAAAAAAGATCGGCAAAACCCCAACCGCCGGTGGCGATCAGGGCAAATATAAACCAGGAAATATTCATATTCATATTCATTTTCCTATAAATTGATTTTATTACGGTACCGCGGTCAGCAAAAGGCAAGAGTTATGTAAACTTATTTTTCTTCTGCCAGACGGCGCGCAAAATCGGCAAGTTCTTCGTCGCTGTAAAATTCAAGCGTCAGCGTTCCGCGGCCTTTCCCGTTTGGTGTTATGTTAACCTTGCGGTGCAGTTCATTTTTCAGTGAAAGTTCCACTTCATTATAAAACTGCGGCTTTTTGTCCGGCGCTTTTTTCGGCGCGGATTTCTTCCTGCCCGCCGTGACCATGCGTTCCAGTTCGCGCACCGAAGCACCGTCTGCCGCGGCAAGCAGCATTTTTTTGCGCAGCTCCTCGTCTTCACACGCCAACAGTGCGCGGGCATGACCGGCGGTAATGGAACCGCGGCGCAGCGCTTCCAGTTCGGTTTCGTTCAGATTCATCAGCCGCAGGGCGTTTGCCACGGCACTGCGGGACTTCCCGACCGATTCGGCGACCTGCTCCTGCGTCATATCATACTGCTTCATCAAAGCGTCGTAACCGCACGCTTCTTCAACAGCGTTCAGATCCTCACGCTGTAAATTTTCGATCAGCGCGATCTCCATCAGCGTTTTTTCGTCGATCTCCTTGATAATGACCGGCACTTCGTTCAGTTCCGCCATGCGGCAGGCACGCCAGCGACGTTCACCGGCAATGATCTTATAAGTGCCGTTCGGTTCGGGACGAACGACGATCGGCTGTAAAAGCCCGTATTTTTCGATACTTTGCGCCAGTTCGGCCAGCGCCGCCTCGTCAAAATCACGACGGGGCTGATCCCGGTTCGGCTCGATATCCGATAATTTCACGGTCACCGCGGCATTCTGCTCGGTCGCGTTTTCATTAAACAGCGCGTCCAGCCCTCTGCCGAGACCGCCTTTTTTGCTTGCCATATTACGCCCTCCTGTTTCGTTTCAAAAATTCTTTACCCAGTTGATTATACGCGTCGCTTCCCTTGGAACGTTTGTCGTAATACTGGATCGGCAATCCGTAACTGGGGGCTTCCGACAGGCGGACCGCCCTCGGGATCGCGGTTTTGTAGAGTTTCGCGGCGAAATATTTTTTCAGTTCGCTGACGACCTGCTGTGTCAGATTCAGCCGACCGTCATACATGGTCAGCACGATACCCTCGATTTCCAGCGTGGGATTATACAGCCGCTTGACCTGCCGCACCGATGCCATCAGCTGGGAAAGTCCCTCCAACGCGTAATACTCGCATTGGATTGGCACCAGCACCGTATCGCTGGCGTTCAGCGCGTTGATGGTGATCAGACCCAGCGACGGCGGACAGTCAATAAATAAGTAATCGTACTGCTCACGCAGGGTGGAAAGTGCCGTTTTCAGCTGGGATTCACGGTGTTCTTTCTCGATGAGATCGACCTCTGCCGCCGCCAGATTCATAGAAGACGGCAGGACTTCGACATTTTTGCAGGCGGTCGTAACGATCGCCGATTCGGCACGGCATTCCCCGATCAATACTTCATAGGAAGAAAACGCGCCGTCTTTTTTGCTGATTCCGTATCCGCTGGTACTGTTTCCCTGCGGATCGGCGTCGATCAGCAAGACTTTTTTACCTGCTAATCCGATTGCCGCCGCCAGATTGACCGCCGTGGTAGTCTTGCCCACGCCGCCTTTCTGATTGACGACCGAAATGATTTTACCCATATAAACTCCTGTTTTACGCCGTTTTCGGCGGTTTTTAGATTTTGTTTCACGTGAAACATTGCCTTTCCATTATAACAAGTCCGCTGTAAAAAGTAAATAGAAATCCGCAAAAAAATAAAGGCGGCAATCGCCGCCCGTTTGTTTTCGGTCATTTATCGCCCGGTCGGAAAATCAACGCCGCCAGATAGCCGAAACTCATTGCCGCCGTGATCCCTGCCGCCGTTGCCGTCAATCCGCCGCACAAAGCGCCCCAAAGTCCGTACTGCCGGGTCGCTTCACGCACACCCATCGCCAGCGAATAGCCAAATCCGGTCAGTGGAACGGTCGCGCCCGCGCCCGCGAATTCGACCAGCGGCTCGTAAACACCGATCGCCGTCAGCACAACACCGCTGACCACAAAAGCGACCAGAATGCGCGCCGGTGTACGGTTCGTACAGTCGATCAGCAGTTGCCCGACCGCGCAGAAACCGCCGCCGACTAAAAAAGCGATCCCGCAGCGTATCATCAGTTCCATACCGTTCCCTCCGATTGTTTCACGTGAAACATTTTCAGATATAGGATATCCGTTTTGCGGCGGATTATTCATCCGAAAAGAAACGGACGGCGTTTTCAAGCGCCTGCGCCGTATCAATACGCCGAACGGTCAGATATACGGACGCCCTTGCCCGAACGCCGATTTTCAGGTTGCAGGTACCGTATCGCCTTTCCCACGGTTTTTCGGTAAACCGCAGAACCCCGACGGTGTGTTTCGGGCAGTACAACGCCCGAAAGCAAAATCCCCGGCTGCCCACCGCGCACAGTTTTTCACCGAAAGAAATGCCGCCGCGACAATAATTGAAATGCCCGATATACCCGTAATAAAGGGCGGCAATGCCCATCGGCACCGACAAAAACAACGAAACCGGCAAAAGAAAGGGCATCTTCCGGCGGATCAGGAATGCCTCCGCCGCGATCCCGATCAGCCACAGAAACGCCGGTCGGTAAAAGCGGTGTGCCGTCACCCGGTCCCGTTTTGGGCGGATAAACACACCCGAAACACAGGGAAAACCCATTTGCCACGCCCGCTCACGCTGTCGGGCGATCCGATCGACCGGCAGATTATAACGGTGACCGAACGATCCTGCCGTCACCCGCAGGAAGCACCGCCGCGCCGCGCGCAGAAAAGGCGTTTGTTCCAAACAGATCGCACGGATATTTCCGCCGTCAAGCCGTGTTTCCCGACGGACGAAAAATCCCCTTTTTGCCGCGGTGATCCGCCCGACCGTCAGCCGATAACGCACAAACGCGAGCAGCGCCGCCGCGAATGAAACCACGTATCCGAGCAGCAGGATCAGCGTTACGGTATTCCAAACCTTTGGAAACCGGGCGTTAAAACGCGCCGCCGTTTCGCTGATCTGTGAATACAGCAGTTCCGAAAGCGCGATCCCGAATAATTTTCCCGCCCGACGGACGGTAGGTACGGCCACGGTCAGTCCCGTTATCGCGGAAGAGGTCGCCAAAGCCGAAAAAATCCGCCTTTTCAACGGAACGGAAACGCTTTTGCCCGATGTGGCGAACAGTTCCGCTGAAAGGCGTTCGGCGTCCCATCGGCGGAGATCGCACCGAACAACGACCTGTCGTGCCGCGTCCGCTTCGGTTTCAAGGATCACCCGTGCCGAACCGAACAACGCATCGGCAATGCCCCGTTCCATGCGGAGCGCGGACAGATTTCGGCGCGGTATACGAACCGTGTGACGGATCAAAACCCCTTTTACAACACGAATTTCCCGTTCGTTCCAAAAAAGGCGGAACGCCCGCCGCCGTAAGATCGCCCAAACCGTCAGCAGGACGGCAAGCGGTAGTTCGGCCGATGCCGGAACGAAAGCCGCGTCGGCACCGCCGAAAAGCATTTGTATTGCCGGAAGCAGCAACACAAACCCGAACGGTTCCAGCGTTCGGACGACCGCGATCGGATGCGCGCGGACCGCGCGGTTCATCGGTGTACCTCCGTCAGCAGTTCCGATACGGTATCGCGCCGCATTTCGGGCAATATCAGCCAGCCGCGGATCATTTTGAACGAAAGCGCCGAAAGTCCCATCCGCCGTGCCAGCGGCGTCGAAAAGGCGGCGGTGTAAACGGTCGCCGGAAACGGGATCAGATCACATCGCCGAAACCAGACGCCGCGCCGCACCAAAAGATACCGCTTGCCGATTTCCAGCGAAAAACCGGCGCAATAACGGGGCAGATAAAAAAACGCCGTCCACAAAACGACGGCAAAAAAGCAGATCAGCGGCAGAACGCAGACCGCGTTCCGGAAAGTGCCGATCAAAAAAGCCGTGAATGGGAATACGGCGATCAATCCGCATCGCGTCTGCCACAGCCGCAAAGACTTTTTCGGCAAACGGTTTTCCCGCATCACGGCATTTCCTCCTGACTGTTATTTCTTTTTGACAGCGTCCCAGTATTCCTTATAGCGCTGTTCGGTCTTGTTGTCACCGAATTCATAGTAAACCTTGTTTTTAACGATATCCGGCAGATACTGTTGGTTTACATAATGTCCGTTATAGTCATGCGGATACAAATAGTGCTGTCCGCGCACTTCGGCGTCTTCGCCGTCACAGTGTTTGTTTTGCAGCTGCCGCGGAATATCCCCGACAAGACCCCGTTCGATATCCGCCATCACGGTGTTGACAGCGTTGTACGCGGAATTGGATTTCGGGCTGGTCGCGACTAATATCACGGCATCCGCCAACGGGATGCGCGCCTCGGGCAGACCCAGCATATTCGCGGCATCGACAGCCGCTTTGACGATCGGAATGATCTGCGGATAAGCCAGTCCGACGTCCTCACAGGCACAGACCATCAGCCGACGGCAGGCGCTGGGCAGATCGCCCGCGGCGAGAATGCGTCCGAGGTAGTATACGGCGGCGTCCGGATCCGATCCACGCATGGATTTCTGATACGCGGAAACCAGATCGTAATGCGCGTCGCCTTCCCGGTCATAGCGCACCGAATTGCCTGCCAGGATCTGTTCGACCACGGTGCTTTCGATCTGTTCCCCGTCGGTTAACATAACACATAATTCCAGCATATTGAGCGCGCGGCGGACGTCCCCCGCGGCGGCACGGGAAAGTTTCGCCAGATCTTCGGCTTCCATAGACACAGTATGCCCTTTTTCCGTGCTGATTATACCTAACGCTCGGCGCACGACGTCGGCAATGTCCTGCGCGGAAAGCGTTTTGAACTCGAAAACCGACGAACGGCTTAAAATCGCGTTATAAACGTAAAAATACGGATTTTCGGTCGTCGAGGCGATCAGCGTGATATCGCCGTTTTCGATATACGACAGCAAGATCTGCTGCTGTTTTTTATTGAAATACTGGATCTCGTCCAGATACAGTAAAATACCGTTGCCTGCCGCAAGGGTGCCGATCTCCCCGACAATATCCTTGATATCGGCGGTCGAGGCGGTCGTCGCGTTCAGATAACACAGTTTCTTTTTGCAGGTTTCGGCAATGATCTTTGCCACAGTGGTCTTTCCGACACCGGACGGACCGTAAAAGATCAGATTCGGAATATTGCCCGATTCAATAATGCGCCGCAGGATCTTTCCCTCTCCCAGCAGATGCTTCTGCCCGGCGACTTCCCCGATCGTCTTGGGGCGGACGCGGTCGGCAAGCGGTGTATTCATGGCAAACTCTTCCCTTCTTATCGTTCTATCTGCTATTGTACTCGTTTTGCCGCCCGATTTCAATAGAAAAGTCGTCTAACCACTATTTTTCCGGCATACATATAATCGGGGTGTCTATGGTGAAAAAAATCATTTTCTTCAAAAATGCCGCCGTGCTGACGGCTTCTTCGCTGATCCTGCGCCTGCTGGGGATCTATTTCAAGGTACGCCTTGCCGCCCTGATCGGCGCGGAAGGGATCGGACTATATCAGCTGATCTTTTCGTTCTATGTTTTTATTTCTTCCTTTGCTACAAGCGGCATCTGCACCGCCGTGACCCGACTGGTCGCGGACGAAACGGCGCTGGGACAGAAACGCGGCGTTCACCTGATCTTCGGCCGGTGTATTCTGCTGACGCTTCTGATCGCCGGTCTTTCGGCGGCAGGAGTCTTTTTCGGCGCACCGTTTCTTGCCAAACGCCTGCTCGGGGACGCGCGCGCCGTTTCGGCACTGCGGATGATCGCTCTTTCCCTGCCGTTCATGGGCGTTTCCTCCTGTTTGCGGGGATATTTCATCGCCCGGCGGAATGCCGCGCCCACGGCAATTACACAGATCGTCGAACAGTTGGTACGGGTCTTGCTGGTTTTCCGGCTGATCGCAAAATTTGCCCGCCGGGGGTTGACCGTTGTCTGCGGCGCGGTACTGTTCGGGGACACGGCGGCATCGGCCGTGTCGGTGCTGCTTTTATATTTCTGCTACCGAAAAGACGGCAAAAAACTCGACGGGCTTTCGGGACGGGAACGTCCGCCGTACGGCATAACCGAAAAAATCCTACACATCGCCCTGCCGATCACCGCCGGAAGATATCTGAACGGGGCACTGCGCACCGCCGAAAATATCACCGTTCCGCGCCGTCTGCGACTGTTTTCGACCGGCAAAACCGCCCTGTCGCAGTTCGGCATGATCAAAGGCATGGCTCTGCCGATTTTATTTTTTCCCTCTACCCTGCTGAACACACTTTCCACCCTGCTGATCCCCGAAATTTCCGAAGCCGCCGCACGCGGAAACAAGGCGCTTTTACGCGAAACGGCGCGGCGGGTCTTGCAGATCACGGCACTGCTTTCTTTTCTGTTTGCCGCCGTTTTCCGAACGTCTGGGTACGCGATCGGACGATTGCTGTATCACAGCGAGGACGTCGGTTATCTGCTGCGCGTGTTGGCGCCCATTGTTCCGCTGATGTATTTAGACAGCGTTTCGGACGGCATATTAAAAGGGTTGGATCAGCAGAAATTCAGTTTCAAAGTCGGGCTTGCCGATTCATTACTACGGCTGATTTTGATCGTTCCGGTCCTGCCGCGATACGGCATGGATGGATTCATCGCCATTATGTATTTTTCAAATATTCTGACCTGCGCGCTGAACGTCGGCAGGGTCATCCGCCTTTGCGGAATCCGTCCGCGGTGGAGCCGGACGGTACTGCTTCCGATCTCCGCCGCAGGGGGGGCAGCACTGCTGTTCGAGGCGATTTTCCGCCCGCTTTTTCTGCCCGATCTATGGTATACGGTACTGCTGTGCGGTATTACGGTTCCGCTGTATGCGCTGGCGCTTTTTTCACTTGGCTGTATTTCGCGCGGCGAGATCGCCGATCTGATCAAACGGTAAACATAATATATTTTATGTAAACTAACAGGTGTAAGAAAAAACCGGAAATCAACTTTCCGGTTTTCTGTTCTTATTGGATAGTCACCGGACGGGAAGCGTCCGCAATGCAGACCCAACTGTCCCCCGCGCTGACCTTTAACGGTTTGCCGTTTTCTTTCTTGAATACAAATCCGGCATCGGCGGAGCCCTTGCTCCATTGGATCGGCGTATAGGTGCCGTTGGTCATATAGTACCCCTTGCCGCCGTTCAGTTCAACACAGCGGTGTTTGTGTTCCGGATCGGTCGGATAGGTGTAGATCGACGTATGCAGAATGAAAACGTTTTTCACGGTGGTGGGTTTGCCGGTCACGTAATCTTTCGGCGTGTTTCCGAAAAATTCACGGGTATATTTGCCCGTCGCGGCGTTGTACTCGAACGTGGAAACATAACTGTTGGAGAACGGAACGGTGACCTTTTCGGCCTTGCCGCCCGAAAGTTTGATCTCCACGTCTTCGGCGGCGAATTTCTGCCACGGTCTTACCTTTAAGCGGTTTTTCATATCAAACGCCTTGGGCAGACCCTCGCTCAACGTTTTCCCGTCGGTATAAAGGGTGTGTTCTCTTGCCAGACCGTTGCTGATGCGGGTGCCGTAGTTGTTGCTGCCGAGGTCCACGTCATTGATAATGGCGAGATGCGGCTTCGCGAAGTGCGGATCCTGTCCGCAATGGATATAAACGGCGTTGTGTGCCTTTGCCAGATCGACGTAGACGTACCGGCAGGAACGTACCGTTCCGATCCGCCCGGCTTTGGAAACGTCCTGATAAACCGCCATCAGACGGGTAATACCGCCCTCCACTTCGGTTTCGTAGATGATATCCGCGGCATCCAGTCCGCACTGAACGGCCTGCGCGATATTAATATTATTGATCATGATCGCGACCGGACGTTTTTTCTGTTCGCCGTGTTCAAATTCAGCGATTCCCGTCAGCGGATTGATTGCCTTTGTTTCAATGATTTCCGGCTCCGGCTCGGAAGAAACGATCGGTGCGGAGGAAACGGCGGAAGAAACGGCAGGATCTGCTTTTTTTCTACATCCTGTGCCCGATAAAAGCAGACAACCACAAAATATTACAATTCCAAGACTTTTGAACTTCATTAGATACTCCCCAAAGGTTTTTTATTATTATACTCTTTCCCCGGCGGCATTTCAATAGGAAAAAAATTTTTTTAAATTTTTTTGAATTTGGTATTGATTTTTCAAAACAAGTGTGTTATTATAACTCTTGCGCAAATGCGCTGATAGCTCAGCTGGATAGAGCGTCTGGCTACGGACCAGAAGGTCGGGAGTTCGAATCTTCTTCAGCGCGCCAAAAAAAGACAGTGCCCTTTTGGGTGCTGTCTTTTTTTATGATTTTTTCTGATCCCTGCCCGGTCGGCTTTTTCGTTTTTTCGGCGGCGGCAGTTCGGGATACATGACCGTGACCAGACTGGCAAGATATTCGCTGTTATCAACGTTTTCGACCAATAACATCGGCTTGCCGCCTTCATACGGGATCTCGTAACGGATTTCTTCCATAAACGCGATCGCCGCCGGCACCGGCTTGACCAACAGCCGGTCATCGAAAATTCCGCCGAATATTCTGCCGTTGAAATATAAAATATATTCGCCCATCATCGGACGGAAGGCAATTCCCGGCAGATCCGAAAACTGTTCCAGTATAAATTCAAGATATTCTTTTCCGGAAGCCATTTTTTCCCTCCGTTTTATTTTTATTATAACATATTCTCGCCTGTTTTTCCAGTTAAAATCTGTCGGTGTATGTCGGCGGAAATTATGTTATCATAGCGGTATAAAACGGTTTGAAAAAATTATTCACAAAATGTTATATTATTGGTTGAAAAACATAAAGTTATATGATATAATATAAATTAATAATATTATTTTTAATTCTGTACTATTTTTATAAATATATAGAGGAGGTCAAAAAATGGCGATCCATTCGTTGGAAGAATTTTGGGATACGGTCTGTGAAGAATGTAAAAAGACCATCACCCCCACCGCGTTTGACTGTTTTTTAAGCGATCTGAAACCCGTTTCCCTGGAAGCCGGAAAATTAATTTTAGCCAGCAATAACGAATACCGAAAAAGTATCATCGAAAAGAATTACAGCGAGGTACTGAAAAAATCCGTTATGTCGGTCATGGGTATTGAAATGGACGTTGTACTGATTCTGGAAGAGGATGAAGAAGCCATCCGCAAAGCAGAGCAGGACAGCGAAGGGCTGACGTTTGAAGATTTCTTTACTTTTGATAACTTCATTGTCGGTTCGACCAACCGTTTCGCGCAGGCGGCGGCGTTTGCCGTGGCAGACAATGCCGAATCTATTTATAATCCGCTGATTATTTACGGAAATTCGGGTGTCGGCAAGACCCACCTGTTGCTGGCGATCAAAAATCACATCAGAAAGAAATTCCCGAATCAGAAAATTACATACGTCAGAAGCGAGGAATTCACCAACCAACTGATCCGCGCACTGCATGACGGTAAACTCGGTCTCGGCACGCTGGATGATTTCCGTGAAAAATACCGCAATACCGACGTTTTGCTGATTGACGATATCCAGTTCATTGCCGGAAAAGATTCCACGCAGGAAGAATTTTTCAATACCTTTAATACCCTTTATCAAAACAATAAAAAAATCGTCTGCACCATGGACCGTTCCCCGCGGGATATCAAAACGCTGGATGACCGCATCCGTTCCCGTCTGGAAAGCGGCATGAACGCCGATATCACACCGCCGGATTTTGAAACCCGTGTCGGTATCATCCGTCAGAAAGCCAAACAAATCAATCTGACGGTTGAAGAAAATATCGTCTATTACATTGCCGAACACATCAAAACCAATACCCGTCAGTTGGAAGGGGTCATTAAAAAACTGCACGCTTACAGCATTTTGCAGAATAAAATGCCTTCCATCCCGGTCGTGCAGGAACTGATCCGTGACGTCATCAACGATTCAAAACCCGAACCAATCAAAATTGATAAGATCATTTCGGAAGTCGCGCGTGTTTACAACGTAACGGAAAACGATATTCTTTCCAAACGCCGTACCGCCGCGCTGGCGCTGGCAAGGCAGGTCGCCATGTATATTACCAAACAAACGACCGACCTTTCGTATGAAGCCATCGGACAGGAATTCAAAAAAGACCATTCCACCGTCATTTACAACGTGCGGCAGGTCGAAAAATTCTTGCAGGACAAGCCCTACGAAAAAGAACTGGTCGACGATATTATCAAAAATCTGCAAGGTTAAATTATTCCCCTTTTCCCCGTTAATAAACCATACGGTTTTCCACCGGGTAAAAATGGTAAAAAGTTATCCTTTTTTTTCACAAGTTGTCCACTTTCGGTTAAACCGTTAAATTTCCTTTATTTTTCGGTTTTCGTAACGTTTTTACCCTTTTTCACCGTTCTTAATAATACTGTTATTTTAATTCTTTTTTATAGCAAGCAAGGGAGGAAAAAATCATGATTTTTAATGTAGAGCGTGCCAAACTTTCAGAAGCCGTTTCCCGTCTGCAAAGAGTAGTTGCCATCCGCAGTACCGAGCCGGTACTGGAAGGAATTCTGATTTCCGCGAAAGATTCAACGGCGGTACTTTGTGCCTATAACCTTGAAATGGGTATGCGCAAAGAACTGGACTGCAAATGCGAAGAAGCCGGTGAAGTTGTCATCAACGCAAAACTGCTGGGCGATATTCTGCGCAAATTGAACGGCGCTTTTGTGGAAATCAACGCATATCAGAACAATGAAAACACCGTTTGCCGCATCAAAAGCGGAGAAGCCGTGTTTGATATCAACGTCATGAGCGCTATTGATTTTCCGGAAATGCCGTCGGTCGTCGGAGGAAATCAGTTCAAGCTGGACAGCCGCCTGTTTTCGGAGATGGTTCGCGGAACGATCTTTTCGGTGGAACAGAAAGAAACTTCCCGCCCGATTCTGACCGGTATTGATATTTCGGTCAAGGACAGCGTTCTGCAATTCGTTGCGATTGACGGTTACCGTCTGGCGATCCGCCGTGAAAAAATCGAAGAAACGGACGATATCGAGTTTGTCGTTTCCGGCAAAGCGATCGGCGAGGCCGTAAAACTGATCACCGAAGACACCGAAAATATTGAACTTTCGGTCAACGAACGTATGATCATGTTCACCATTGACGGATATACCTTTATTTCCCGTTTGCTGGAAGGCGATTTTGTGGATTATAAAAACGCTATTCCGGCAGTATGCAAACAGTCCATGGTCGTCAATACCAGAGATCTGATCAACGTTATCGAACGTGTTTCTTTGCTGATCAGCGATTTTCTGACCTTCCCGATCCGCTGCTATTTTGAAAACGAGGAAGTTACGTTCAGCTGCTCGACCTCGGTCGGTAACGTGACCGAAAAATTCGGCATTGCCATGGACGGTGAACCGTTTGAGATCGGCTGGAACAGCCGGCTGATGCTGGAAGCGCTGAAAGCGGTAGACGACAGTTTCGTTAAAATCAAGTTCAACGGCTCTAACGCCGGTGTTGTGATCTGCCCGATCGAAGACGAACGGGATGAATATCTGTATACGGTCATGCCAATGAGGTTGAAAAATGTCGGATAAAAAAATTACGATAAAAGAAGACTTCATCCGTCTGGATTCCGCGCTGAAACTGGCCGGATTTGTCGCGACCGGCGGACACGCGAAAATCGTGATCCAGAACGGGGAAGTAACAGTCAACGGCGCGGTATGTACCCAACGCGGCAAAAAATTGCGTGAAGGGGATCAGGCGGCGTTTGAAGGCAATCTGCTGACGGTCTGTTATGCAGGTCAATAAACTGAAATGTGTCCGTTTTCGTAATTTAGACGGCGTTCAGCTTGATCCCGACGGGGGAATGAACGTGATCTACGGCGAAAACGCGCAGGGAAAGACAAATCTGCTGGAAGCGATCTGGCTGTTCAGCGGCGCGAAGAGTTTTAGAAGTGCCAAAGACAGCGCGTTTTTACAGTTGGGGAAGGAAAAGGGACAGAATGAACTGACTTTTTCCGCCGGCGGTATTGAATACACCGCGAAAATGGAGTTTGACGAAAAACGCACGGCGTATCTGAATGATAAGCCGCTGCAAAATCCGTCAAAATTAGCCGGTACGTTCAATGCGGTCGTCTTTTCGCCGAACGATCTTTCCTTAATAAAGGACGGCCCTGCCGGCAGAAGAAAATTTTTAGACCTTGCCATCGGGCAGTTGTATCCGGCATATATCAGCGTTTTGCGCGATTATACCCGTGCCGTGACACAGCGCAATCAGGTCATAAAGGAATACCGTTATGACGGGTCACTTTCGGTTATGCTGGACGTTTTTGAGAATGAGATCGCCAAAAACGGGGTAAAACTCATTGAATGGCGCAGTCGCTATCTTGAAAAATTAGGACAGTTCATGCCCGGCATTTACGGCGGCATTTCGTCCGGTAGAGAACAGATCGGAATGAATTATGAAATGACCTGCCGGCCGGAACTTCTGCGGCAGACGCTGGAAACCGCCCGGAAGGAAGATATGTTTTCCGGCGTGACCTCGGTCGGGCCGCACCGGGACGATATTCTGTTTTCCATTGACGGATTAAACGCGCGCGGCTACGGCTCGCAGGGGCAGAAACGTAGTGTCGCGTTAAGTGTGAAACTGGCGCAAGCGGAAGTCATTCACGAAATCGTGGGTGAATATCCTGTTTGCCTGCTGGATGACGTGATGAGTGAACTGGACCCCGCGCGGCAGAATTATATTCTGAACCACATCCGGGACTGGCAGTCGTTTTTGACCTGCTGTGATCCGTCGGATTTTGAGGGGTTGCAGGGCGGAAAACGGTTTCACGTTGATAAAGGAATGATTTTGCCCGAATAATGCACGGTTTTGTGCCGGTTTTTGAAAGGAACTTTTATGTATATACATATAGGGAATGAAAAACTGATCAAATCCGAAGACGTGATCGGCATTTTTGATTTGGACAGTACGACCATTTCCAAACGGACACGAGATTATCTGCGAAAAGCCGAAAAAAACGGCGAAGTCGAAACGGTCTCCTACGACCTGCCGAAATCGTTTATTGTCTGCACTCAAAAGGAAAACCGCGGGCAAAAGGTATATATTTCACAACTTTCGGTCGCAACGTTGGAAAAGCGGTCACGCTATATCGAATCCTTGCAGGAGGAATAGGATGAAAAGGTCACTTTACTGGACGATTCCATCCGCCAATTCGGTTACGGCGTAAAAGTGCCGCAGTTGAAGCAATCATCCGTAAATATGCTTAAAAAATAATACCGCAATACCCGAAAAGTACCGCGGTTTCAGATAAAAAACAGAAAACCTTTGTCATTTTGAAAAGAGGAGATATTTTAATGAGTGAAGAAATGAATTTACCCGTAACCGAAAGTTATGACGAAAATTCGATTCAGGTTTTGGAAGGGTTGGAAGCCGTCCGTAAACGCCCCGGTATGTATATCGGTTCTACGGGCGAACGCGGTTTGCACCATTTGGTGTATGAAATTGTGGATAACTCCATCGACGAAGCGCTGGCAGGTTTTTGTGATAAGATTTTAGTCGAATTACTTGACGACGGGATCGTCCGCGTTTCGGATAACGGACGCGGTATTCCGGTCGGTATCCATCCGCAAAAAGGAATTCCGACGGTCAGCGTTGTCTTCACCATTCTGCACGCCGGTGGTAAGTTCGGAGGCAGCGGATACAAGGTTTCCGGCGGTCTGCACGGCGTGGGTGCTTCGGTCGTCAACGCGCTTTCCAGCTGGCTGGAAGTTGAAGTCCGTGACGGCGAACATATCTATAAACAGCGTTATGAAAAGGGTCTGATCGCCGACGATCTGAAAGTGATCGGCGACACGAAAGAAACCGGCACGGTCGTTACGTTCAAACCCGATCCGACCATTTTTACCGACACCACCCGTTATGATTACGATATTCTGTTACAGCGTTTGCGCGAGCAGGCGTTCTTAAACGGCGGTATCCGCATCGTCCTGCACGATCTGCGTACCGACCCGTCGGTCATTCTCGACCGCATGGACGACCTTTGCTTTGAGGGCGGTATCCGTTCCTACGTTGAATACCTGCTGGAACAGGGCAAAAAAGACCGGCTGAACAGCGACGTGATCTATTTAAGCGGTTCCGCGAAAGATTCCATGGCGGAAATCGCGCTGTTGTGGTCTACGGGATATGACAGTAAGATCATGTCTTTCGCCAACACCATCCACACGGTGGACGGCGGTACCCACGAATCCGGCTTCCGGCAAAGTCTTGCCAACGCCGTCAACAAATACGGTTTCGATTTCAAGATCATGAAAGAGGGCAACCCCCGTCTGAAAGGGGAAGACATCCTCGAAGGCGTGATCGCCGTCGTCAGCGTCAAACTGACCGACGCGCAGTTTGAGTCGCAGACCAAGGCAAAACTCGGCAACACCGCCATCGGTACGCTGGTACGGAACATCGTCAACGAAAAACTGTACCGCTATTTGGAAGAACATCCGGCGGAAGCCAAAATCATTCTGGAAAAGTCGATCGCTTCTTCCAACGCGCGTGAAGCCGCCCAGAAAGCCAGGGACGCTTCCCGGAATAAAGCCGGGATCGGCGGCAGGACCAGAATGCCCGAAAAACTGACCGACTGCATCAGCGACGACCCGACCAAGACCGAAATCTTCATCGTCGAGGGGGACAGCGCCGGCGGTTCCGCGGTGGACGGACGGAATTCCACCTATCAGGCGATCTTACCGCTTTGGGGTAAAATGCTGAACGTTGAAAAGGCCAGAGCCGATAAGATCTACGGCAACGACAAACTCAACCCCGTTATCGTGGCGCTGGGTACCGGCATTGCCGAAAACTTTGACATTACCCGCCTGCGTTATGACAAGATCGTCATCATGGCGGATGCCGACGTCGACGGAAGCCATATCCGCACGCTTCTTTTAACCTTCTTCTTCCGCTATATGCGTCCGCTGATTGAGCACGGCTATGTGTATTCCGCCGTTCCGCCGCTTTACAAGCT
>JAZRWX010000301.1:0-5353 GCA_045599905.1 Acutalibacteraceae bacterium | reverse complement strand
TGCAAAATGCCGTTAAGTTTAATATCGGTAACCGTGATCTTCGGAGTTTCAATTACAATACCGATATACATTGCCGGAACAGAAGAAAATGTGGCAGTGAATTTTCCTCCCGTGCTGCGCTGAGCATTGGCAAAATATACCTCATCGCCTTCAAACAATTCAGTCCGTTTTTCCGAAACATAAACACGGAACGTATGGCTTTTGGCGCGGCGGCCGTCAGCAACGGTCATTTCAAAACCGGAAACATCCGCAGATGGAAATTTATACACAACGACTACCCGATCGTCGCTTAAATTCTCACCGGAAATATATACGCCTTCCGTTGTATCAGAATCGGTTAGTTTAGGAAGATAATTTCCCCAGAATGACAAGTTTTCCAAATGGTTTTCGTCATAACCGACATACTCTTTTCCGGAGCCGAGTTCTTCATAACGAATCATATTTCCATTGTTTTCAAAAGACCCAAAATCAGCCGCTGTAAATACAGTCGGCATTCTTCCGGATAACACATTTTCAGTCGATCCTGTCGCTGCACGAATCGGGAAAACAACCGGCAGTGCCGAACACAACAGAACCAATGACAGTACAAAAGCCATTCCGCCAACAGCAATCCGTCTGGTCTTGTTCTTTAAAAACATTTCCATTCAAACCTTCTCCTTTCGATCTGATAATTTATTTCCCGATAATACTCATTGGAATCAGACATGCGGTTGGTCGTCCCGACGCCACCATTTCAAGAATAATGCGATTGACCGCTTCAACTTTTTCACCGGCGTGGACTACCGCTTCAAATGAACTGGTATTGGAATAATGCCATGTCATATGCTGCTGATAGTGTTTACAGGGAGCGGTTACGGACCAACCGTCCGGAAGGATCCAACGCAAGGACAAATTCCGTGGCGTATTGCCAAAACAGGTGTTCCCCGTAACATAGAATTTGATCTTAACATCTTCGAGCGGCCCGATTTCCGGCTCATTTTCAAAACAGACGCTTACTTTACAATGAATAAAATCCATCTCAAAATAGTAGCCGTCATGAACCAGTATTAACTCGTCATTATATTCCGTAAACTTATCAGTATGGCTTTGATCCAATGAATTTTTACCGTCACCGATCGTCATCTCAATATGATTGGCTTGCATTGCAAGCGGTATCATTGCAAAAACCCGTTCGGTCAAATCCTTACAACTGGACGGGAAACGATAATCCAATCCGCAATTCAACGCACATGTGATAATAGTATCCCCGATATGCTCAACCCAGTCTTCAGGCAATGCTCCCGTGCCGCCGATAATTCCGAGGATAGAGCCGACCGTTGCGGCAGTGCAATCGGTATCATCGGCACAATTGATGGCCGTAATCATGGATTTTTTGAAGTCGCCTTCTCCGTACAGCAATCCCAAAATCACATACGCTATATTACCGGGGGCTTCAAACCAACCGTTGCCGATATCTTTTACTTCTTCCAAAACGGCATTCCGGGTATCCGCCCAATCAACTTTCCGATCGTAGCAATCAACCACCAAACGGACTGCTTTGGCCACACGGCAGTTTTTCGGAATTTTTGAAAGACCGATTTCGATCAATTTTCGGATATCACTTTGCACAAAAGCGGCGCTTTCCATAGCCGCAACAAAAATTGCCCCGTATGTTCCTTCACCGGCGCCGTGATCGACCATAGAATCCATCTTGGCATATTTTGCCGCAACATCCGGGCACGCCGGTGCCATCGAAGCCCAGATTTCAGCACGGATCCAAGCGCCATTTGAATTTTTCCAATCATTATGGTAACTGCCCGAAAGGGGCGGAACAAGCCCGTCTGCCAAATTCAGTTTGGCAATACCGTATTCGTTCCATTGCCCGGTAATAAAACTGGTCCAATATTCTCCGAGAATCTTCTCGTCCAGGCGGGAAAACCCGTAATCTTCAACCGCTTTTAACCAAACCAGCTGTAAATCCAAATCATCATTCGGCAATACTTTATTGGGCGGAGTAGCATATCCGGTAACATCCAACAGTTCTCTGGTTCCCTCATACGGAGCGCCCATCGTACCGCCGATATTTTTACCGATCCAACAAGCATGGATCTTATCTTTCAATTCTCTTGCATTCAGATTCATCATTGTTACTCCTTATATAACCTTTCAGCGGACTGATTAAAGTCCTGCGTAAGTTTTTCAATATTCCGCGCATAATATTCATACTGTCCGGCTATTTCCTTAAAATACGGATCGGCATCCGGATTAGTTTCAACATAATGATTGGCATAATCTATTTTACCGTCAAACGACTGATTTCCAGACTTCCTCGCCAGACACCATTCAATTGTCCAATAGGTCTGCATTTCCCATGCCGCTTTCTGAAAAGCCTGCGCTTTCTCACTTAACATCAAATCGGCACTGCCGTCACAAATCATCTTCGCATCCACAGGATATTCAAACCCCTGTGCGCTTAAAAATAGTCGTGCCATAACGGCCATCCCGAATTGTTTCGGATGAACACGGTCAGTTTCAATCAATTCATTTGGCGACTCCATCCTGTGTGATTCGGAAAGAAGTGCCGCCATATCTCCACCAAGATCGTAAAACTCGCCATGAAAAATCCGGGCAACTTTTTCAACGATTTTTGCACATGTGCGAAGTGCATTGAAACAGCCCTTGCGATTATACGTTTCGCAAACTTGTTCTTCGTCATATGGCGTAGGTGAAAGATAAATCAAACGCTTGATATGACTGGTGGAAGTGATTAGACCCGAAAGCGCAATTAAGTTGCTTTCATATCGTTTCAAAGCACGCTCGGCACGCTCCAACCGTTCTGCAGTACGTTCGCCAAAATAAGCTTCCTGATCAATATCATTCATACCAAGCATGATCACCGCGGTATCAGGATCATGAATCAAAGTCTGTTGCCTAAAATACAGCATGGCACTGATCGCACCACCGCCGCCGACGCCACAGGGGAAAATTCGAATATCCTTTTGGGGATAATTCCGTGCATAATGATCGGCAATACAGGAGATCCAGTACGACCGTACCGTAATACTGTCACCGATAAAGCAAATTCGCTCATTTTTTTCAAACGGTTTTAAGCAAAACATATATTCTCCTTTATGATCGGACAAATTCGATCCATCGACAGTACCGCGGGATTTTTCATATATTCGAGGCCGTTATAGTTCCCCTGTGTCTTGTCATTCGGATCTTTCGGCGGGAACATCGTATAAGGTCCGCTGAACCAGGAAATCGCAAAAGCCACTTCAGGATAATACTTCAAAATGGAGTTTAGCAAACGGTTCCAATCTGCCGGGCCTCTTTGCGGCGCGGCCAGCCAATAACTGACCCGTACGCTGATTTCGGAAATGGAGATCGGCTTTCCGGTTTCCAACATCCATTCATATCCGCGGATTGAAAACTCATCCAAATCGCCGGTATTTGTTTCAGAATAACAAGTTGGTGAAAACAAATCGACATATTCGTCACCCGGATAATACATGATCGATTCCTCAAAACCGACAGGCACAAAACTCATCAGCAATCCGCGCAAACCGCGAACATCAAAAAAGTATTCGCACATTTGACGCCAAACATTGCGGAATGCCATGTAACCTTCAACCGTTCTGCCGAAAAATCCTTCATGTACACTGTTGTTCATTTCACCGAAAGGCCGATAGATATATACGTTTATTCCGTTTTGTTCGAATGACTCAAACAAATCTGCCACTTTTTTTAATTCAGCCATATAATTATCATAAACAACCGGATCCCGGTCCGCATTTGTGGCATCGTAATGCTTTATACCGTCATAATGAAGCATTACGGATTGAATGCCGCGCTGATCCATCAACTTATTCGCATTAACCGGGGCAGAATGTATTACCGGAATGGCACCCATCTCATAATTACGTTTATAAGTTTCAACATCAAAATGTCCTGCCCCATACATACAGGGTGTGATATTCCATTCTTGTTGAATATATTCAAAATAGGCATGATCCTCGTCGATTCCGTATTGCGGAACGGTAAGCGAAAAAGCGCCGGAAAGGAATTGAGGTTTGTTTCGCAGCGAATTCAGTAATGTGATGAAATTTTTTGCTTCAGCAGTAGCATTTGCGCGGTCTAAAGCCAAATAAGATTTTTGTTTCATTTATATAAAACTCCAATACATCTTTCTATATGCATTATATCATTTTAACAACAGTTTTCCCATTTCATTTTTGTTCAAATATATTGCTTTTTTTGCTTAAATCCCCAAAAAAAGAGCTGCTCTGCATCAAATGCAAAGCAGCCACAAAAATGCAATATAGCAAAATAAAACACACAATAGGATTCCTAATCAACATAAAAACCTTTTATATGCATTTCCCGATATACTTTCGGCGAAATACCCTCTAATTGTTTGAATTGCTTATAAAACAACTCATAGGTCGTATAACCCAATTCGTTAGATATTTCATACAGAGTCTTATTCGTTTCAATCAGAAGTTTCTTGCTTGTTTCAATTCGATGGATGATGGAATCCTGCTTGATTGAACAGCCGAAAATCGCTTTATACCGTCTTTTAAACGTCGAAATACTCATTCCGACCGATATCGCCAACTTTAAAATGTCATTTTCTGATTTACTGGAAAGAATCTGCTCACGGATTTTTGAAAAAGTCATATATTCAGGATGACTGTAGTCAATAATCTGCATATTTTTTACACTAGAAGCAATGTAACGGGAAATTTTAATTAACAAAACATCAAGATTGGCCATAATCATCCTCATGGACAACGAATCTTTTTTTGCTTGTTCCTGTGCCATCACTCGAATGATTTGCGATAGTTCATTCGCTACGTCATCATTGATGTTGGGTACAATAATGCCCGTTCCAAAACCATATGTTTTTTCCAAAAAATCAACATCGGCAAAAAAATCAACCCAGTCGTTCACAAAGCACTCAGGCGCCGGAGCAGCAAATTTCACATATTGCCCGCTACCGGTAATAATCAAGGTGTTTTTATCATATTCAATCCAATCCGTATGCCCTTGAATAACCCTCATTTTACTGCGTACCAGCAACAGAACAATTCTGTTCTCACCCGTATAATTGGTCGATGTTTCGGGTGTATGATACCATTTCGGATTTTCAATGAAATTATATCCGCATTGAATAATTTTCATAACAACGGTTCTCCTATTTTTATTTCATTATAAAACTCACAGTTTTTACTGTCAAGAGGAAACAAAACCCTTGCCGCCTGATTGCAAATTAATTCAGTTAACAAACAAACTCTTGATATTCCTCATTTTTTCCAAAAGAAAATTCGGGTCAAAATGCAGAAATCAGCGAAACTTCATATGCCCTATTACT
>JAZRWX010000300.1:0-3319 GCA_045599905.1 Acutalibacteraceae bacterium | reverse complement strand
GATTCCGTCGCCGATCATCATCACACTGCCGTATTTTTGGCGCAACTTTTGCAGAATTTCGGCCTTTTCCTGCGGCAGAACACCGGCAAAAACTTCATCAGCACCGAATTTTTTTCCGATATAACGGGCGACTTTTTCCTGATCTCCGGATAGCAATATGACTTTCAGTCCCATACTATGAAGTCGTTTTGCGGCTTCTGCCGAGGAGGATTTAATTTCGTCCGCTACGCCAAAAACACCGATAACCGTGTTGGAAACGGCGATAAACACGGTCGTTTTCCCTTGATTGGTAAGGGATTTTTCTTCGCTTTCAAAAGCGCAACGAATACCGTTTTCTTTCATCAGCATTCGGTTGCCAATCAATACCGTTTTATGATTCAATTCTGCGGTAATTCCTTTTCCGGCAAAGGTTTTTGCGTTGGTTACAGTTTCGGTCTGAATGTTATTTGCTTCGGCATATTGGGTGATCGCAAGTGCCAACGGGTGGGATGACAACATTTCGACCGATGCCGCAATGTGAATGATCTTTCGGGGATTGTTACCGATAATATCAGTAACAGTCGGGGTTCCGTTAGTAACGGTTCCGGTTTTATCGAACACCGCCACGCGAACTTTTCCGGCTGTTTCCAGGGCGGCACCGTTGCGGATCAATATGCCGTTGGCGGCACCCAATCCGGTTCCGACCATAACAGCGGTCGGGGTCGCAAGCCCCAAAGCGCACGGACAGGCGATCACCAGCACGCAGGTAAAAATACGCAGTACGAAAGAAAGATCTTTCCCGACGATCAACCATATCAAGGCCGCAATTACGGCAACTGTCATAACAATGGGAACGAATACGCCGGCAACGCGATCGGCGGTTTTTGCGATCGGTGCTTTCCGGTTTTGCGCTTCCTCGACAAACTGTACGATTTTTGACAGCGTTGTGTCATTGCCGACTTGTGTAACACGCATGGTAAAAGTGGTGTGACCGCAGATACTTCCGCCGGTCACCGTTTCTCCGATTGATTTTTGCACGGGGATACTTTCGCCGGTTAGCATGGACTCATCCACAACGGCGGGTTCTAACGCGATCCCGTCCAACGGAACGGAAGAGCCGGCCTTTATTTGCAGGATATCGCCGACTTTTACAGAAGAAGTCGGTACTTCAATGACCGTTCCGTCCCGTATCAGCAATGCGGTATCGGGGGAAAGGGACATCAGTTTTCGGATGGCGCTTGCTGTTTGCCGGCGGCTTTTTGATTCAAAGTGTTTCCCGACCATGACCAGCGTAATGACAACGGCAACAGATTCAAAATACAGATTGTGTTGGGCGTGCGGAATTCTTTTGATTCCGACCGTCATCACCAAACTGTATATAAAGGAAGAACCGGCGCCGACGGCAACCAGCGAATCCATATCCGGATGTCCTTTCAAAAGTGCGGGAATGCCGGCGGTGAAAAAGTGATGTCCGATCAGAAGGACCGGAAGAGTTAAAACAAGTTGTGTAACGGCGAATCCCGTCGGATTCCGGTTAATATCGCAGAAAGTGAAAACCGGTAAACGGTCGGTCAGCATTTGTCCCATGGAAATATAAAGCAACAGCAAACTGCATAACGCGGCGATCAAAATCGGCCAAAACCGTTTTTTCTCCTGCGGAGCCGGAAGTTCATCAATTTGGAGAACGGCGGTGAAACCGGCTTTTGTTACCGCAAGAATGATATCGGCGGGGGTGATTTTACTTTCGTCATATTCCACCTGCATTTTTTCGGTGATCAGGTTTACCTCGCAGCGGGCAATGCCGTCTTTTTTGGAAACAACACGCTGGACAGAGGCCGAGCAAGCGGCACAATGCATTCCGCCGATCAGATAAGTTTCGGTTTTCACGACATCACTCCTTTATTGTTATTATATCGCGCGGTGTACGGATTAGCAAGGTAAAAACAAAAAATACGGACGGAAAGTTGATTTCCGTCCGTAAAGGATCTTATATTCGGTAAATTTCACCGGGGTTGACCGCACCGACAGCGGTTTTCTTTATGATTTCTTCCGCCGATTGGGGATCATCGACACTGACGATCATCAACGCTTTTCCGTTCGCGTTGCTGATGCAGGCATACATATATTTCACGTCGATCCCTTCATCGGTCAAGAGGTGAAGTGCTTTGGCAAAACCGCCCGGAACATCGTCAATGGCGATCGCCAAAGCCGTGCTGACCTTACACATGACGCCGGAGTCCCGTAAGACCTGTTTGGCTTTTTCGGGATCGTTGACGATCATACGCAAAACACCGTATTCCGAAGCGTCGGCCAGTTGCAGAGCGTTGATATTGATGTTATTTTGTGATAAAACGTCGGCAATTTCGGAAAGGCGTCCCGATTTGTTTTCAATAAAACAATAAACTTGCTGGACTAACATATAGGATCCTCCTTACAGTTTACGGTTATCGATCACGCGTTTGGCTTTGCCTTCACTGCGTGCAATGGATTTCGGATTGACTAAATGGACCCGAACCCCAAGACCTAATGCGGAACGCAGTTTTTCGGTGATCTCACGTTCTACGGCGGAAATGGATTTGACGTCATCAAACAGGAAAGACTCGCTCATTTCAACGTCCAGATCAAAAGTATCCGTATTGTTTACACGGTCGATTTTGATCAGATAATTCGGTGTGATATTTCCGCCGCCGACGGCAATCAAGACTTCTTCGATTTGTGACGGGGAGACGATGACGCCGCGGATGATCAGCATATCGTCGCTGCGGCCGCTGGGTTTGCGCATTTTGACGTGAGTCCGTCCGCAGGCACACGGTGAGTAATCAAGCGAGCAGATATCACGGGTGCGGTAGCGGATGACCGGGAAACCTTCCTTGGTAATGGTCGTCAGCACCAATTCACCGGTTGCCCCTTCGGGCAGAACTTCGCCGGTGTCGGGATCAATGATTTCCGGAATGAAATGATCCTCCCAAATGTGCATACCGCTTTGCTCCGGGCATTCGCAGGCAACGCCGGGGCCCAGAATTTCCGAAAGTCCGTAGATGTCATACGCTTTGATACCGAGCTTGTCCTCAATTTCGCGGCGCATATTTTCACTCCACGGCTCGGCGCCGAAGACGCCGACTTTCAGTTTTAACTGATCTTTTAATCCCTGACGCTCAATTTCTTCTGCCAGATACATGGCGTAAGACGGGGTACAGAATAGGGCTGTAACGCCGAAATCGATCATATTCTGAATTTGAAGATTGGTATTGCCGGAGGACATGGGGACAACAGTGGCACCCAGGTGTTCCGCGCCGCCATGTGCGCCGAGTCCGCCGGTGAAAAGGCCGTAGCCGTAAGC
>JAZRWX010000299.1:0-1735 GCA_045599905.1 Acutalibacteraceae bacterium | reverse complement strand
GGCAATAGCCGTTGTCCTGTTCGGGATCATGTGGATTTCATGGTTTGCTATCTCAAAAGCCCTCAGGAAGTTTACGGAAGAATAAGGAGCGAAAAGATGCGAGTTACGTTTCATATTGTACATAGCAATGAAAAAAAGCTTTCGCGCTCTAAAGGCGGTAACTTCTTAGTGCTTTTGTTTTTAATCATTGTTGCCGCGTTTATGGCCCTGCCGGCTTACTATGCGGTGATTCAGTCATTAAAACCGATTGAGGAGTTATTTGCTTATCCGCCGAAATTTTTTGTGCGTCAGCCGACTTTTTCTAACTACCGACGGGCGCTGAGACTTGCCGGCAGTTCATGGGTGCCGTTTTCCCGTTATCTTGCGAACAGTGTTTTTGTATCGGTCGGCGGAACGGTGTCCTATGTGGTCATAGCGGCGTTGGCGGCTTATCCGTTGGCGAAAGCAAAGATCCCCGGTGTTAAATTTCTTAGCAATATGGTTGTTTGGATGTTGCTTTTCAGCGCAGAAGTGACAACTATTCCGCGATATATAGTAATTGCAAAATTGGGGATAATTGATACCTATTTTGCAATTCTGCTGCCGGCGTTGGCGGGCTCGTTCGGGGTGTTCCTGATGCGGCAGTTTATGAGTAATTCCATTCCGGATGCCATTCTTGAGGCGGCACGAATCGATGGTGCGGGCGAAACCCGTATTTTCTGGCGAATAGTGATGCCGAATGTGAAGCCGGCTTGGCTCACGTTGGTCATATTTACATTTCAGTCGATGTGGAATACGACAGGCGGCAGCTATGTTTATACGGAAGAGTTAAAAACATTACCCAGTGTTCTGTCAACTATTGCCGGTGGCGGTATTGAGCGCGTGGGTGCCGGCTGTGCCGTTGCAGTGTTTCTTATGCTTCCGCCTGTAATTATTTTCATTATTTCACAAAGTTCGATCATGGACACAATGGCCCATTCCGGCTTAAAATAAGGGGAGCATGTTGTGAATAGAAAAACCGCAAAAATTTTATGCTTGATTTTAGTATCACTCTTAATTTTCGCCATTCCCGTCAGTGCGGCGGAGTATCATGATTATGAAAGTCATACCCCGTATTATTCCTATGAATATAATGGGTATGATGAAATTACTGCTGCTCCGGATGGCTATAACGCCAAAGGGATCATCTATTTCAACGATTACGGGTTGGAAATGACGGATGCTAAACTGACAGATTTTTATTTCGACGGTAATTTGTTGTATGTGCTGGACGGCGGTATCGGCAGAATTATTGTGCTTAATTCCGACTATACGCTGAAAAAGGTCATTGATGCGTCGGATATCGTTACAGATCAGTTCCCGGATATCTATATTGATCTGTTGGATGCAAGCGGTATTTTCGTTTGTGATGACGGAAAAATGTTAATCTGTGATACCGCAAATGAACGGGTACTTGTTTTAGATGGAAAAAATCTTGTTGGGTTGATTGAAAGACCCGATACAACATTTCTGTCAGAATCTATTCGTTTTGATGCAAAAAAAGTTGTCAAGGCCGGTGCCAATTATTATGTTGCGGCGGAGTCGGTCCTTTCCGGTACGCTGGTATTTGATGAAAATTATCAGTTTCTGCGCTTTTTCGGCAGCAACGATGTATCGGTGACCGGCGAGGTTTTAATGTTTGCATTGCAAAGCACTTATATGACCGAAGAACAGATTGCCGCAAGCCGAAAATTTGCTGCATCCAGAATCGCAAGTC
>JAZRWX010000298.1:0-3895 GCA_045599905.1 Acutalibacteraceae bacterium | reverse complement strand
TTGGTTACCGGGCAACTCGATTCGGGTCTGCGCAATATGGGTATACTCGCCCCAGCCGTTGTTCGGATCGTTGACCATGAGTTTAATAGAGTCGCCGGCACTCGAATTCGTATAGGCATCAAATTCAAGATAATCCGCCTTGGTGAAATCGTAAGTACCGTTCAAATCCGTCCGCATTTCCCAACCGGAAGGATTACCGGTCTTTTTCATATAACCGTCACCGATATCCGCGACAAGGTAATGCACGTTATTTTCCGACAACGAGAATTTTGTAAAGCACACGTTCGCAAAGTGAACGATCTGACCGGGCGCAACACCGCCGATGTAGACGTTGTTAATGGCGGCAAGATTCGCGTCATAATTCTGGAATGTACTGTCATCCAACGAAAGAACAACGTGTTTCCATGTATTGAACTGAATGGGCTGCGTGGCATCATACGTCTTCTGGGTATAGCAGTTACTGCCGTTACTGCCGATTTTGATCAAATAGTAACCGCCGGCCGTTGAACCGGTGCCTTTTTCAACATACACGTCAAATTCTACGTAATCATAGTTTCTGATATTGACCGCGTCGAAATAGGTTCTGGAAGATTCCGCCCAACCACCCGTGGTGTTGTTGAAATCGACCTTTGCACCGGTCACATACGGATCACTATACACATTCTGCACAGCCGGTGACGGCACGGTCGAGCTGGTCTGCGCAATATTTGTAATAGAGAATGCTGCGCCGGCCGGAACATAATTGAACAAAAGGCATTTATTTCCGTTTCCACGCTCGCAACCGCCGTCTGCCATGGCATTAAAATCAAGTACAACATGCGTCCATTTCTTGGCGGGAACGCTGACGGTCGTGTAACGCGTGTAATTGTACGCGTCCCATCCGGTTCTGCTGTCGGCAACGGCGAAATACATATTGGCAGATGAAGTACTGTCAAGATATACGTCAAATTCAATATAAACGCCCTGATAGAAGTTGACGGGCTCATTGAAATCGATTCTGAGATTCGGGTAGGTTGAGAAATCGGTACGGTTCAAGAAGCCGGAGCCGAGATCCTTAACAAGATAATGGACGTTCTGTTCTTCCGGAACAGTGAATCCCGTGAACTTGATATGTTCAATATTGATAACCGTATTGGAAGCGACAGAATCAACATAGAAACCGCAGACATCATTCAGTTGGAAACCTGCACTTTGATACCCCAACGAGTTGATCAGGCGACCGGTATGCACCCACCGGTTGGTATCAACGGTAACGGAATCCGCCCACTGGCCCTCTTCATTACCGTATTTGAAGCCGATATTGAAAGTTGCAGAAGTAACCGACGGATCAGCTTCAACAAAAATATCAAATTCAATATAGTCATTCCGTGTCACGCTGACGCGCGGCGCAAAGGAAATGTATTTGGTGATACCGGCACTGGTAAGGCTCTTACCGGTATCGATGATAACATCACGGTCAGTAACATCGCCGGACGGGAAATTAACCGAGCGATTGTACGTACCGGCGGTGATATCGTTATCTCCGCCGATCATGTTCTGAAGGTCCGTGTAGATGGACTTGACAGAGCCGAGTCCGTTTGTAGAATCCCAGGATACAAGTCCGTATCCGACGTCGTTTCCGTAATCGAGCAACTCATAGAAAATGGCACCGATGACCTTTTCCGAAGCGTATGCTCTTTGCATGATCGATTCAACTTCCGTTGTCAAAACGGAGTTGCCGTTGATCGCGCCGAATTCACCGATAATGACCGGCTTGGACGAAAGCGAGGAAATCGCGTCCAAACGATCCAAAGCAAAATCAAGACCGTTTGAGAAATCGTCATCCATATTATCATACCAGTGAAGGTCGATCACATCAAATTGAAGACCTATTGCGGCAAGTAACTGTAAATACGGTTCATGCACATAACCGTAATCGATCACGATCTGCGCGTCGGGAATCTCCGACTTGATCGCACTTCTTGCGGCGTTCATGCAGTTATACATAGAAGTAATTTTGGCATCGTCATACGATGCGATGTTGGAAGCATCGGCACCTGTGCTGATTTTGCAGATACCTTCCGTTTCGTTGAAAATTTCAAAATACTTTACGCGACCGAAGTCCCCCGTTTTGAAATGGCGGGCGATCGAGGCAAAGTCTTTTGCCAACTGCGTGGTATTTTCCCCCCGCGGCAGCGATCGTCGACGCGTTCGGCTGATCGCAGGTCATGCAAAGCATAACGTCCATGCCGTAAGAATTGGCGGTCATGACAACATCGTCAATTCTTTCCAGATCAGCAATAGCAGCAATATCTACGCGGTAGAGTTTTGCTCCCAATTTTGCGGCAAGCGCAATCTGCTGACTGACGGAAACGGAATCGTACGAGCCATAAGCACCGTGGCCGTTCACGCCCCAGGAGAAGTTCTCGGTATTCGGATAAAGTGCCGTTCCCTCTTCGGCGGCGACGGGAACCGCGACAGAAACCAACAGCAATCCCAGTACCAGAACCAACGCAAGGATTTTCTTCACTGTGTTCATAAGTTTACCTCCATAATAATTTATTGATCAAAGTGTCATGCCGTCCTTACCAAACGGCGTGACACGTTACACCGAATTAATCTTATCTGCATACAGCTGCCGAGAAAACCGAAACGTTTTAGCAAACGCCTGAATCCGGCACAAATTGCGCCTTAAAAATGCAATCCGACTAAAAAGAAGAAACAAATTAAATATTTTTTGTTGACAATTCTGCGTTTATCCATATAATATTTTATTGTAAATCCAAAAAAACTTCAATGCAAAAAGCGGTGAAAATATTGCGAAAACTATCAATTAATAATGAAAATGCCATCAAGTCACTCCAATATTCTCCATTTGTCGGTAAAAACAAGGAACCGGTCAAGTACTCCGGCATTCCGGAAATTCTGGAAAACAGTGATATTTCTTTTTTGCATTATCATAATGAATTGGAAATCGGTTACTGCATGGAAGGCACCGGCACCTGCGTAATCGGTGATAAGATATTCACCTTTTCCACCGGGGATTACATCATCATTGCGCCAAATATTCCCCATTACCACAAGGCAATTTCGGAAGATGGCTGCGTTTGTGATTTCATTTTTTTCGATTTTGAAAAAATGCTTTCCTCATTCAAAATCGATGCGCGGAAAACGTTTCCGTTTTTCGATGCGAACATTCCCTCACAGATCATCCGCGCAAACAATACCGAAGAACTTCGGACTCCGCTGAAAGATATCATCAAACTTGCCGCCGATTACGAACATTCAAAAAGTCTTTCCGAAATGCTGATCTGCTTTTTCCTGCTATCCGAACGACTGAAAAAATATGGTCTTCCTTTTGAATTCTCAATGTCCGATTCCAACGACAGTAAACTGACGCCTGCCATTAACCTGATCGCGATCGAGTATGCTTCCGATCTTGATATTGAAGATCTTGCAAACGCCTGCTATATGAGCAAAAGCCATTTTATGAAGATGTTCAACAATACTTTCGGAATATCCGCCTATGCCTATCTGAACCGATTTCGCGTATACGCCGCGCGGGAAATGCTGATCCATACCGATTACTCCATCGCATACATCGGTGAATCCTGCGGATTTAACAGTTTTTCAAATTTCTTCCGCCAGTTCAAAAAATATTTTAATATCTCCCCGTCCGAATGTCGAGATGAAAATAATACCAACAAGACGAATTAATCCGCATCGCCCGTTCGCAGATCAATATGTTATTACGCAAAAACTCCGAACAACGAAACCGTTGTTCGGAGTTTTTTGTGATCTACCACTGCTTTTACACTCTTCAAAACCGCCCGGAAATGATCGGGTTTACAGGAAAAAAGAAAACCCCATCAAAAATGATGGGGTTTTGCTGGTGATCCATCGGGGATTCGAACCC
>JAZRWX010000297.1:0-4601 GCA_045599905.1 Acutalibacteraceae bacterium | reverse complement strand
TTATAATCAATAAGATAATTTTATTATTAAGGTGTGAAATTCATGAAAGAATTGTCAATCACTTATTTGTTGCAGTTGGCTTTGCGCCGGTGGATCATTCTGCTTGCCGCAATGCTGGCGTGCGCGGCGGCCGCTTTTGGTTATTGCAGGTTTATTGCGACCCCCAGTTATTCCGCCTCGACATCTCTGATGGTCACAAACGGCGGTATGCTTTTCGGAACCGGGCAGGAAAATAATACAAGTGGCAGTGTTAATAATGAGTTTGCGATTTCTATTAACATGATGGATACTTATGTCAATTACCTGCGTACGGCAGAACCTTATATGGATCTGGCAAACCGCTGGGAGACCGAGTTCCCTGAAGCAAGGCATTATTCAGGTGCGCAATTGAGAAGAATGGCCCACATCGGGGTTCGGGAAGATAGAACTTTCTTTTTGGATATTACTTTTTCGGCCACCAATTCACAGGATGCTGTGCGACTTGCAAAGCGTTTTGCTGAGCTGGCAAAAGAATATTTGCAAGACACTTTCAGTAATACCGAATTAATTCAGACAGATGTGTTGAATGATTACACTTCGGTGGCTGTCAAGACATCTCCGCGAACTCGCTTGATCACTATGGCTTCTGCGTTAATAGGTTTGATTTTGGCCTATATTTGCATTATCTTTATCGATTTAAGTGATCATGCAATAACCGGCGAGGAAGGATATATGGCGCGTTTCGATATTCCGCTTTTAGGTGTTGTACCTTATTTTGATTCGGATGTAGCAGTTAATTCGCGCTATTCAAACAGTAAGGGAGGGTACTACTACAGTGAGTACGGAAAGAATTAAGAGTAAAACTCCTGCAAGCAGCAGCCAAAATAAACAGGCACAATCTGCCAGTCGTAAAGCGTCTTTTGCGGTCGTTGAGGCATATAAGTCTATTCGAACAAATTTACAATTCCTTTTAGCACAAAGCGAAGGGAAGGTCGTTGCTTTTTCCAGCGCGGGTGCCGGTGAAGGTAAATCAACAACCACGGTCAACGTCGCAATCACCTTTTCACAATTGGGCGGTCATGTTTTGTTGATCGATGCGGACTTGCGTAAGTCTTCTGTTCATAAAAAATTGAAATTGGAAAATACTAACGGCATGGCAAATGTTTTGGTTGGTTTTTCGACTTTTGAAGATGCGGTTGTTCATATTAATGACAGTCTGGATGTTTTAACCGCAGGACCCTATCCGCCGAACCCCTCTGAATTGCTGGGCTCAAAGCAATTTGCGGATTTTATTGAGTTCTGCCGCAAGAAATACGATTATGTTTTTATTGATACACCTCCGATCAATGTTGTCGCGGATGCTTTGGCATTAGCGCCGGCAATTGACGGTATGGTATTTATCGTGCGCGATTTTGTAACACCTTATGATGCTTTACAACATGCGATTGATGCTGCTGAATTTGCGAATGTTACCATTTTAGGAACAATTATGAACGGCGTAAACGCCAAGAAAAATCGTCGTTACTCTTATCGTAAGTACGCATACGGTAAAAGGGGCGGTGGCGTTTACGGGTTTG
The DNA here is from genome assembly GCA_045599905.1 of Acutalibacteraceae bacterium. GTDB lineage: Bacteria > Bacillota > Clostridia > Oscillospirales > Acutalibacteraceae > UBA737. Next base: position 3,045 of record JAZRWX010000297.1, on the reverse strand, counting down.
GTCGTCATGGCGGATACAGCGGTTATAACAGTTATGGCGGATACAGCGGTTATGGTGGCTATGGCTACGGTTATGGTTATGGTGGTTATGATCGTAACAGAAGTTACGAGGCAGCTGCAAAAAGAAATCATCAGGACCAGCAATCCGAATAATAATTGATTACCAAATTAGTGTAAGGGGGCGTAAATCGGTGCGGTTGTTAGATATCCATTCACACGTGCTGCCGGAAGTGGATGATGGTGCAAAAGATCTTGAAACTTCGGTTCAGCTATTACAGCAAATGTACGAACAGGGAATTACCGATGTGATCGCAACGCCGCATTTTTACGCCATGTATCACAGCATCGATGATTACAATGAGGTCGTGACCGAAGCTTACGACCGTGTGATCAAGGCGGTGCATGGTTTGAATGTACCGAATATTTCGCTTGGCAGTGAGGTATTTTACTTCAACGGCATCGGAAAAAGCAGCGGCATTCGTGCGCTGACTCTGTGCCATTCAGATTATATTTTATTGGAATTGCCGGTTTGTAAGATTGATTCCGACATTTTGCGTGACATTCGCGATTTGAATGACCGATTAGGTCTGATACCGATTTTGGCGCACGTGGAGCGTTATGCCGGACAACGCGGCTTTAAGGAAATACTGAAATTGCTTGATGAGGGCGTGGCAGTGGCACAGGTCAATGCCGCTTCGCTGATTTCGGGTACGTTCAAAAAGCCGGCGCAAAAGTTACTTCGCCGGGGGTACGTTTCGTATATTGCGACCGATACGCATTCTCCCGATCACCGTCCGCCGCACTTGCGGGAAGCTTTTGAAGCAATCGAAAAGGATTTTGACAAAGAAACCGCGGCGGTTCTTCTTGAAAACGCAAACCAACTTTGTGAGGAAATCTTCGTTTTACCGGGAGAATATTATGATAAGTAATACGCTTCAGGTCTGCCGGCATGGGTCACTGTGTTATCTGACCTTTCCGAAATTATCAGGGTGTGGTGCGGTGCGCCACACCTTTTCTACGCGAATGGGCGGTGTCAGTCCGGATCCGTACGGCAGCATGAATATGAGTTTTAACCGCGGTGATGCCCGTGAAAACGTGATGCGGAATTATGAAATTTTGTGTGACGCTGTCGGAATCAGCACTGACCATTTGGTGTTGTCTAAACAAACACACACGACCAATGTGTGTATAGTTACTTCGAAAGACAGGGGAACCGGATACAATAAACCGTCTTTTGAAGATGTTGACGGTATGATCACAAACGAACCGAACGTTGCCTTGGTGACGCAGTATGCGGATTGTGTACCGTTGCTATTTTGTGATCCGGTGAAAAGGGTTATTGCGAACAGCCATTCGGGCTGGCGCGGAACCGCCGGCAGAATGGGGCAGGTCACGGTCGATAAAATGGTGCAGGAATTCGGTTGTGACCGTTCGGATATTATCGCGGCGATCGGTCCGTGCATCGGTTCCTGCTGTTACGAAGTGGATCAGCCGGTTTATGACGCTTTCGAAAAATCAAATCTTACTTTTCCCGGGGTGTTTGCTCCGACAACGGCCGGTCACTATATGCTGGATCTTCGTCTGGCTAACAAGCATATTTTGCTGGAAAGCGGGATTTTGGAAAAACATATTGATATTGCTGATACCTGTACGAACTGTCTGCACGAAGAATTGCATTCCCACCGTGCTACCGGGGGAAAACGCGGAAATCTTGCGGCAATCATTGAATTGATCCCGTAGGTGCGAATCACTTTGCGCTTTAATGCAATAAATCGAAAATCCAACTGGTCGTTTTAGATAAATTCGACAAAGTTGGATTTTTTTGAGCAAAACACTTTACAAATTTAGTTTGTTAAAGTATAATGGTTATATCATAGCAACATAAGTTGCGAAAGGGAGTAATGATTATGAAAAAAGTATTGGCATTGGTAATGGTATTGGCATTGCTGTTCGCATTTGCGGGCTGCAAAAAGGAAGCAGATTCTTCTAAAAAGTTCATTATGGGTATTGACGCAGAATATCCGCCGTTCAGTTACATGGATGATAACGGCGATTATACCGGTTTTGACGTTGAAGTCTGCAAAGCCGTTTGCGATTCTCTCGGTTGGGATTTTGAAGTGTTCAGTGTTAACTGGGATCAGAAACTGGTTCAGTTGGACGCTAAGGAATGCGACTGTGTGTGGTCCGGTATGACGATTCTGGATTCCATGAAAGAAGCCGGCTATGTTATTTCAAAACCGTATTTTGATAATACGCAGGTTCTGCTGGTCAAGAAAGACAGCGGTTTCGCCGCTTCCAAGGATCTTGCCGGCAAAGATGTCGCGGTACAGTTGGGTACTTCCGGTGAATCCCTGCTGAAAGGCGATTTGAAAGATCTTGCTGATACTTTCGGTAAGGTCGTTACCTGTGAAACCTTCTTGAAGTGCTTTACTGAACTGGATGGTAACGCGGTAGATGCGGTATTCGTTGACAAGCCGGTTGCCGAAGCGTATGCCGCCGAACACGATGGCTTCTCTATCATTGATGAAAACCTCGGCGCCGAACAGTACGGTATTGCTTTCCGTTCCGGTGACGAAGAACTCTGCAAGCAGGTTGAAGACGCTGTGCAGAAACTTGTTGATGACGGCACCTATGAAAAAATTGCCGAAAAATATCCGGACATCCAGAACAACCTTCTTTTCCTGGATAAATAATCCGATTATCAGATACGTTTAGAAACGGGGATATAAATGACTCTGTCAACAATGGTTCTCAAAATGGCGGAAGGGTTGGGAAATACCTGTGCCATATTCTTTCTGACATTATTGTTTTCGCTTCCGCTGGGTATTGTGATCGCTTTACTCCGCATGAGCAAAAACAAGATCGTCTCAAAAATATTTCAATTTTTGGTTTCCGTTCTGCGCGGTACACCGTTGATGCTGCAATTACTTGCTGTCACGTACGGACCGTATTATCTGTTCGGGATCAATGTTATGCGCAATAAACTGATTCCGGTTGTGATCGCTTTTTCTATCAATTACGCGGCATATTTTTCTGAAATCTACCG
>JAZRWX010000296.1:0-10181 GCA_045599905.1 Acutalibacteraceae bacterium | reverse complement strand
TTTGAGTTTACTAATGAAATGAGCAACGGCAAACAGAAACCGTTGACCATGTTTGAAAAGGCTTTGGCACAGCTCGGCATTCGGCACAAGAAGATCCGGGCATTCACGCCGAGACATAACGGCAAAGTGGAACGCTCTCACCGCAAAGACAATGAGTATTTCTATGCTGACCACCGATTCTATTCTTTTGAGGATTTTCAAAAACAGTTGGCCGTTCGTCAACGCCAATACAACGATTTTCCCATGCGTCCCCTCAATTGGCACTCTCCTAAACAGATTCTATTTGCTTTCCCCAATGTGTAACACATCATTGACAAACCTACACGTCGTGCATAAATAATATAATATTAAAGAATTATATCGTCCCAAAGTTTCCCATCTTGCATATCCCCCGCCGAAATGATATAATACGGTAGACCGATAAATCGAGGGGGAAACGTGATATGGAAAATGAAGAAACACTGTCGCAGATCGTCCGTCCGCTTTTGGACTGGTATCACCAAAACGCGCGTGTTCTTCCCTGGCGGAAAAACCGGGATCCGTACCGCGTCTGGATATCGGAGATCATGTTACAGCAGACCCGTGTGGATACCGTCATCCCCTATTACGAGCGGTTTTTGGAAGCACTGCCCGATATTCCGTCGCTGGCCGCCGTGCCCGAAGACGTATTGCTGAAATTATGGGAAGGGTTGGGTTACTATTCCCGTGCGCGGAATCTGCAAAAAGCCGCGCGCAAAATGACGGAAAAATACGGCGGAAAATTTCCGGAAGATCCGAAAGCCGTTGCATCGCTGCCGGGAATCGGCCCGTACACCACGGGTGCCATCTGCTCCATTGCGTTTGAACAGCCCACCCCCGCGGTCGACGGAAACGTACTTCGGGTGATCTCCCGTATCTGCCGATCCGCCGAAAATATCGACGATACCGCCGTCCGGCGCCGCATGACCGAGGCGCTGGCGAAAATATATCCCGTTTCCGAACGGGGAGATTTTACCCAGAGTCTGATGGAACTGGGGGCGCTGATCTGCCTGCCGAACGGATTTCCGCTGTGCGGCCAATGTCCTTTGAACGGCATCTGCAAAGCGCATCTCGCGAAATGTGAGACCGACTACCCCGTCAAGAATGAAAAGCTGCGGCGAAAGACCGTCGGGATGACGGTCTTCCGGATCGAACACGACGGTCGGCTTGCCGTATGCAAACGGGATCAGAAAGGTCTTCTGGCAGGACTGTGGCAGTTGCCGAACACCGATGCCGTCCTAAAAAAAGAAGAAGCCGCCGCCTACCTGAAAGCTCAGGGTCTTACCGTGAAAAGTCTGCGGAAAATACCTGCGAAAACCCATATTTTCACCCACGTGGAATGGCACATGACCGCCTTTTCCGCCGTCGTTGAAAATGAAACCGACGCCTTTACGTGGGCAGACCGTTCCCGACTGGAAAGTGAGATCGCGCTGCCGACGGCGTTCCGCAAATTCCTTTGAAAATCCGTCATAAACCGCCGCCCCTTTTCGTACCTTTTAAGGGATGAAAGGGGCTGTTTTTATGAAATTATGGATCATTACCAAAAAGCAGATCATGTTCGGGATCGCGCTGGTGCTTGCCGTTGCGACCGTAACCGTCGGGGCGTTCGGCAGTTTCGCCGACAATGACCGCAAACTGCCGATCTATTGCGTTGAAACCGAAAAGAAACAGATCGCCATCAGTTTTGACGCGGCATGGGGAAACGAAGACACACCCGAACTGATCCGCATTTTGAAAGAATATGACGTTCCGGCGACCTTTTTTGTCGTGGGGACGTGGGTGGATAAGTACCCCGAATCGGTCAAGGCACTTGCCGAAGCCGGACATCAGGTACAGAACCATTCCAACACACATCCGTATCTGACCGGACTTTCCAAAGGTCAGATCTGTGATGAGATCGAATGCTGCAACAAAAAGATCGAAGCCGTCACCGGGGTTCGTCCCACGCTGATCCGGCCGCCTTACGGTGACTATGACGACTGCGTGATCGAAGCGGCGGAAAGTCTTGGGATGAACGTCATTCAGTGGTCGGTGGATTCGCTTGACTGGAAAGAAAACGCTACCGCCGACAGCATTGCGAAACGGGTCATTGACAAAGCGCGGCCGGGCAGTATTATTCTGTGCCATAATGCCGCCGAACATACACCCGAAGCACTGCCGAAAATACTTGAAACGTTAAAAAAAGACGGATACGAATTTGTATTCATCAGCGATCTGATCCTAAAAGAAAACTACACGATCGACCACAGCGGAAAGCAATGCAGAAAATAATCTCCTCGGTTGCCGCTCGGAGCCGGGACTATACAGAAAAAGCAGACGGTATAACACCGTCTGCTTTTCTTTCTGCCCGGTAAGCCGGATTATCAATCTTTCGGCGTGCTGACGCAAATACCGCCGAATCCTTCCGCCGCTTCCGCGTTGGTCATCGTAACGGCAAGCGTTTCACCCTGTTTGAGATCCATGGTGCCGATATATGTGATGTGGCGCTGTTTCGGATAGATCGACCAATCGAATTCCAGCGTTTGCCGGACCGTGCCGGCGACCGTGATGACCGTGCGATTCTTTTCGATCGGCAGATGGAAATAATCAATACCCATTTCCCCCGTCGCGTCTTTTTCGGCGACATAGGTGAAGGTCAGCGTCTGCGGATCGTACGAAAAGGCGTCACGCCCGATCCAGTATGCGTTTTCCAGTTTTTGAAGATCGTCCGAAATCGGTGCGATATCTTTCGGCGGCAGGGGTTTCGGGTCGTTCACCTGTGCGTCGATGATCCCCTTGACCACATTGGCATAGATCGCCTGTCCGGGCGGATTCGGGTGACAGCCGTCATAGGTCAGCGACATATATTCGCCGTATTTGCCGCTCATGAACGGGGTGATGGTATCGGCCTGCCAGATGCCGTAATGATCCGCCACGGCCTGCGTGTTGGTAATGGTTTCGGTAAATTCTTTCTGTGCCGATTCCAGCACCGAGATCATGGAAGCGTGACGGTATTTCCGGTTGCAGACACGGATCATGGCTTCGTACCAGTAGCAGTTGCTGTGTTTACCGTCATTCTGACCGTGGCAGAATATGACCAGATCGTAATCGATACCGTCGTTCAATGAAATGGCACGGACATACCCGGCGTAAGAGCCGTTTCCGCCCATTGAAACGTTTTCAAGATACACCTTGGAATGATAGGTTTCTTCCAGTTCCTTTGCCACCGTCTGCGGCCAGTTTTCGGCCGGTTCGCTGATCGAGTCCCCGACCACCAAAATGTTGACGGGCTGTCCGGCTTTGAGTTTCTGACAGAAAAGATTTGCGTTTTCCATGTAATGTTGCTCCCTTGTTATTATTGTTTCGATATACTGATGCAAAGACCGCGGAATTCCGCCGCCGCTTCCGCGTTGGTCAGCGTAACGGTAAGCATTTCGCCCTTTTTCAGCGCAAATTCACCGATATGTGAAATGTGTTCCTGCTTCGGCCACATGGACCAGTCAAAATCAATGACCTTTAATTCTTTTCCGGCCGCCGTGATCACGGTATGATTCTTTTCAAGCGGCAAATGGAAATAATCCAGCCCCATATCCCCGGTCAGGTCTTCCGCCGCCGTGTAGGTATAGGTAAAAGTGTCGGCGTTGTATTCAAAATCTTCCGGTCTGATCCAATACAATGCGGAAAACCACTCCACGTCCTTGCCCCAGACCGATTCGATTTCTTTCGGCGGCAGGGGTTTCGGATCGTTCACCTGCGCGTCGATCACGTCGGCTACCACTTTGGCGTAAACCGCCTGTCCGGCGGTGTTCGGATGACAGCCGTCATTGGTCAGCGTATCATAAGCGCCGTTTTCCCCGTTTGTGAACGGAGTGACGGTATCGGCCTGCCAGATGCCGTAATGATCCGCCATGCCCTGCGTATTGGTAATGGTTTCGGTAAAAGATCTCTGTGCCGATTCCAGCACCGAGATCATGGAAGCGTCGGGATATTTTTCACGGCAGGCACGGATCATGGCTTCGTACCAAAAACAGTTGCTGTTTTCACCGTCATTCTGCCCGTGGCAGAAAATGATCAGATCGTAACCGATCCCGTCATCCACCGAAAGCGCGCGGACGTAGCCGGCGTAAGAACCGTTTCCGCCCATTGAAACGTTTTCAAGATACACGTCGGAATGGTAGGTATCTTCCAGATGTGCCGCTACCGTCTGCGGCCATTTTTCAGCCGGTTCGCTGATCGAGTCCCCGATCACCAGTACATTGACCGGCTGTGCCTGTTTCAATTTACGGCAGAACGGATTGATATTCTGCTGTTTCGTTTCCGGCACTTTTTTGCCGCATCCGCCGAGTACCGACAGCAACGCCAGCGCCGCCGTTATGCCGACCGCGCAAAGCACGGTTTTTCTGAACGTTGACCGTTTTATCACAGAGCGCTCCCTCCGTTTCGGAATATCTATATTATAATTGATTTTCCCCCGTGTTGCAAGCCCTTTACCGAAAAACATCACAAATAAAACAAATCAAAACTTGCTTATGGATTTTATCCGGAAAGTATGCTATAATAGCAGTTGAAAGCAGGTGAACGTATGGGAGATAAGGTACTGGTCGGAATGAGCGGCGGTGTTGATTCCGCTGTCGCGGCGGCCGTTCTGAAAGAAAGCGGTTATGACCCGGTCGGATGCACCCTGCGTCTGTTCGACAAGGGGGAAGATCCGTTCCGGGAAGCGGCGGATGCCAGGGCGGTCTGCGCAAAGCTGGACATCCCCCACCTTGTACCCGATCTGCGCCGGGAATTCAGTGACACGGTCATCGGGAATTTCATCGACGAATATCTTGCGGGACGAACGCCCAATCCCTGCGTGGTCTGCAACAAAGCGATCAAATTCGGGCTGATGGAACGTATTGCCGTGGAAAACGGCTGCCGGAAAATCGCCACGGGACATTACGCGACCGTGGTGAAACAGGGGGAACGCTATCTGCTGGCCCATCCGAAAGACCGTTCCAAAGATCAGACCTACGTTTTATATCACCTGACACAGGATCAACTGGCACACACCTTATTCCCGCTGAATGAACTGACCAAAAGCGAAGCGCGCGAAATTGCCGCGAAATACGGCTTTGCCAACGCCGGCAAAAAAGACAGCCAGGATATCTGTTTCGTGCCGGACGGCGATTACGCCGCCTTTATCGAAGCGATTACCGGTGTTCCCGCGAAGCCGGGCAACTTTATTGCCGCGGACGGCACGGTTTTAGGGCGGCATAAGGGCGTGATCCGTTACACCGTCGGACAGCGGAAAGGACTTGGTATTGCGCTGGGCAAGCCGGCGTTCGTACTGGAAAAGCGCGCCGGTACCGATGAGGTCGTGCTGGATACCGACGAGCAAAAACTGTTTTACCGGAAAGTGCTGGTGGAAAATACGAATTTCATTCCGTTTGACACGCTGACGGGCGATCTTCCGGCGCAGGTCAAATTGCGATACCGCCACGCCGAACGCCCTGCCGTGATCCATCCGCTGGGCACAAACCGTGTACTGGTCGAATTCAATGAACCGCAGCGCGCCCCCAGTCCGGGACAGGCCGCCGTTTTTTACGACGGCGAAACTGTTCTGGGCGGCGGCACGATCGTGAAAGGAGAAGAATAATGGATAAAAAATTCGAAAAAATCATTGCCGCGTTGGAACGCAACAAAATGGTCGGACTTTATGCCGAAACCAAAGAGCAAGCACTGGAAACGGTGCAAAATATGCTTTTTGAGGGATGCACCATTACGACCGGCGGATCGATCAGTCTGATCGAAACCGGCGTATGGAAACTGATCCATGACCCGAAATACCGCTTTGCCGACCGCAACAAACCCGGTCTGACAGAGGAAGAAAAGGAAGAAGTACTGCGCAGCAACGTCGGTGTGGATTTCTTCTTCTGTTCTTCCAACGCCATTACCGAAAACGGTGAACTGATCAACATCGACGGTTTTTGCAACCGCATTGCCGCGATCGCGTTCGGCCCCAAGCGTGTGGTCATGATCGTCGGCAAAAACAAGATCGTTCCGACTGTTGAAGAGGGCATTTTGCGCGTCAAGAAAATCGCCGCGCCGAAAAACTGTCAGCGCCTGCGTCTGGACACGCCCTGCGCGAAATTGGGGCATTGCGTTTCGCTGGAACGCACCGACTGCCCTGCCATGACCGACGGATGTGACAGCGACCGCCGCATCTGCTGTGATTATCTGATCTCCGCCCGGCAACGGATCCCCGACCGCATTACCGTGATTCTGGTCAATGAGGATCTGGGATATTAATCCGCCAACTGTGACTGTTTGATAAATATATGTAACCCGCGATGTCGCTTTGCAGAAAAACCGACATCGCGGGTTTTATTGTATTATAATCCTCCGTCGATATAATTCATATTTTATTAATATTTTTTTCATTATTTATTCATATTTTTGCTTTAATATATCGTGTGTAAATACACGGTTATGCTATATAACCGTATGGTTATAATATATCGATGATCTGCAACTTCCCTATATTTCATTTATTCTTATTTTTTGAGGCACATTATGAACAATACCTATTTTTATGAAATTTTGAATTGCGGAAATCTTTCCGCCGCAGCCAAAAAACTCGGCATTTCACAGCCGGCACTTTCGAAATATCTGAACAAACTTGAAAACGATTTGGGGTTCCCGCTTTTTGACCGCACCCGAACGCCGTTCGTACTGACAGAACACGGCAAGCTTTATCTTGATTACGCCAAAAAAACAGATGCCTGCGAAAAAGAATTCCGTGAGAAAATCAATGATATCAATAACCTGAAAACCGGAAGTATTACCGTTGCCGGGGCCGTTTCATCAAACATCTGCTATTTGTCCGACGCAACCGCTGACTTTTTGCAGAAATACCCCAACATTAAAGTGCATGTGCGCGATATGCGCGTACATGACATATACGACATCGCCAAAAATGACGAGGTCGATTTTTTCATCACGCCTGAGCGGCACAATAATGACGGTTTTGTATATATCCCGTTTCATACTGAAAAACTGTATCTCTGTGTTCCTTCTTCCTATGAGATCAACGAAAAATTTGCAGATATACAGGTCCCGATAACGGACATCCTTTCCGGAAAAGCCCGAACGGCTGTATACGCCTCCATTGACGGCAGCGCGCTGAACGGTCTTCCGTTCGTTCTGTTGGAAGAAAACACCCACATCAGAAAAATGAGCGAAAAGATTTTTTTCCAATGGGCCCTTTCGCCCGAAAGATATATCGTGGCAAGTCAGATGATGACCACCTTTGCCATGACCGTTCGCGGAAGCGGAATTTCGTTTATAACGGAAAGCATCCTGCGATTCGGCAATTTCAAGCACTTCCCCACCCTATATGAAATCGGCGGAGAAAACAGTAAAAGGACACTGTATATCTGCTGCAAAAAGGATCGGTATCTGTCCGCGGCCTGTAACTGTTTTATTGAAATGTTAAAAAACAGCTTAAATGCTGAATTATAAAAAAAAGGACGGTAATCCACATGAGAAGAACACTTAAAAGACTTACGGCTTTCGGAGTTGCGTCGGTTATACTGTTTTCCCTTTGCGGATGCGGTGAAAAAGCAGATAAACAAAGCGGAAACAAAGCCACCCTTAACATTGCCTATCAAGGCGGTATTGGCTACGCGCCCGTCCACATTGCCCAAGCGCAAAAACTGATCGAAGAAAACTATGACGGCGAAGTGGAGATCACTTTTACAAAACTTGATTCCGGCGCGGCGATCAACGAAGGCATCATCGGCGGCACGATCGATATCGGATGTATGGGGATCGCTCCCGCCATTACCGCTGTGGCAAACGGCGTCCCGGCAAAGATCATGTCCAATCTCTGTTCCCAGTCACACGGGCTAATGACTAACAGTAAAAGCATCAAATCTCTCAAAGATATTAAATCCGGCGATAAAATAGCGCTGGTAAATACCGGTTCGATCCAGCATATCCTGCTGGCAATGGCGGCAGACAAAGAACTGGGTGACGCGCACGCGCTTGACAATAATATCGCCCCCATGGCGCACGCGGAGGGAATGGCGTCGCTTGAATCTGGAACGGTCGCGCTTCATCTGACTTCCTCGCCGTTTATCCGCAGGGAAAGAGGAAGCGAAAAATTCACCGAAATAAAAGCCGTCAACGAGATCTGGCAGGACGGCAACTCCTTCCTGGCGGCGCTTGCCACGAAAAAACTTTACAATGAGAATAAACCGCTCTACGACGCGGTGGTCGCGGCTTTTGAAAAAGCGGTTGATGTTCTGAACAACGACAAACAAACCGCCGCAAAGATCGAAGCGGAGTATTTAGAGCAGGAAATCAGTGTGACACTTGATGATCTTAATGATAAGACCTGTATGTTCTTTACCGAATTGAAAGGCGTATCACAGATGGCGGATTTTATGTATAAAGCAAACTTTTCAAGTAAAAAAGTTACTTTGGAAGAATTGAAATTTGATAACGTCACAGGCGATTAACGAAACATTTCGGAGGATACAGCATGAAAAAACATCAAAAGCTCATTGTTGATCTGATTTTTATCGTCTGTTGTCTAATTGCGTGGCAATTATACGCGAAAAGCAGAAATATCATGGCTTTTCCCGGCATCGATGACATTCTGAAAAAACTGTTCGCGGATATTTTCGTTCCCTCTTCGGCGGGTGCGCATCCGATACTTCAATATCTCGGCAATTCGATCGTCCTGATATTGAAAGGGCTTGGAATCGGCGCGGTCCTTGCGTTTGCCTTTTCCGGTCTGAGTGTGATCAGCGAGATTTTCAACACTATTTACAACCTTGTCGTATCGGTATTCGATTTACTTCCCGGTGTCGCGCTGATGCCGATCCTGATGATAACCGTCGGCGCAAATGACACTTCCATTGTTATTCTTGTTGTTCATTCGGTAATCTGGCCCATGTCAAGAAGCATTATCGACGGATTTAAGTCAGTGCCTCAAATCCATGTTGAATCGGGTCGGAATATCGGACTGAATCCGTTTCGACTGGTATTCGGCATATACATTCCGTCCTCGTTCGCAAGCATACTTTCCGGTATTCGTGTCGGTTGGGCACGGGCATGGCGTGGGCTGATTGCCGCAGAAATGATTTTCGGTGCGGCACAGTCGGCGGGAATCGGTGTTTTTATTCATAACGCGCGTACGGTATGGATGGATTACGTCAGTGTTTATGCTTCTATGATCCTGATCATTATTGTCGGCATTATCGTCGAATACGGAATATTTGCAAATATTGAAAAACATACAGTCAAGAAATGGGGTATGGTACGATGAATGACAGTCTGTTAAAAATAACCGAACTTACAAAAACGTATTATACTCAAAAGCAGTCGGACAATACCGTGTTGAAAAGCGTCAACCTTTCCATTGAAAAATCTGAATTCGTTTGTATTTTAGGTCCTTCCGGATGCGGAAAATCCACATTAATCCGCTGCATTGCCGGTTTTGAGGATTTCGAGGGAAAAATTTCGGTCAACGGAAATCCGGTAAAGAAGCCTTCGACCGAGCGAATCATGGTTTTTCAGAATTTCGAACAGTTATATCCCTGGAAAACGGTTGAAAAAAACATTCGTTATCCGCTTAAAATCAAGGGAATCAAAGATAAAGCGGAATTGAGAAAAATCACCGAAGACGTACTTGAAAAAGTTGATCTTGCAGGCTACGAAAAATATTATCCGCACGAATTATCGGGCGGAATGAAACAACGCGTTGCCATTGCGAAAGCACTTGCGCTGAAACCGGAAATAATACTGATGGACGAGCCGTTTGCCGCGCTGGATGCTATGACACGCAACAAACTTCAACGTGAGCTTTACGAATTATATGTAAAGGAAAACATGACGGTGATCTTTATTACTCACAATATTCAGGAGGCGATCGTCCTCGGAACAAGAATATTGCTGATGTCAAAAAACGGCGAGATCGTTATTGATGAACACAACCCGCTTGAAAAACCCTGTAATCCGTCAAGTGACGGTTACGCCGCGCTTTGGTCCAAATTTTCAGAAGCCCTTGAAAATGAAAATAAATAAGAACGACCTGCAAACGGGACACAAAAAATAGGGAATCCCCATTTCGCGGGTTCCGGGTTTTTGTGCCTTTGGGTATTATTCTTCCTGTTCTCTGCCTCGGGGAATTATTT
>JAZRWX010000295.1:0-13337 GCA_045599905.1 Acutalibacteraceae bacterium | reverse complement strand
TCTGGCATCTGCTCAGTATGCAAAGCGGAATGAATTACGATCTGACCTCACCGTCCCTGCTGGAAGCACGAAAGGGCAAAAACGCTTCGACCCGTGAACTGGTGCGTGCCATGGCAAAGGATCCGCTTGAATTCGAGCCGGGCACCGGCGCTTTATACAGTTTGTCGCACGACGTGCTGGCGGCGATCGCGGAGGTCGTGCTGAACAAATCGTGGCATGAAATCCTGAAAGAGGAACTGTTTGTGCCGCTCGGGATCGCCGAAATCGGTTTTCACCCGACCGAGGAGCAGAAAGCACGCTTTACCCAACAGTATGAATATGACAACGGTTACCAACGCTGCCGCAGGATCAGCATGGAAAACCCGTTTCGATTAAGCGAGCGGTATGAAAGCGGCGGTGCGGGACTGTTCTGCGGTACCGATGCGTATTCCGCGCTTATTGACCCGTTGGCAAACGGCGGCGTGGCGGCAAATGGTTACGTGGTTCTGAAACCCGAAACGATCGATTTGATGCGGCGGGACCATATTGTTGATAAACATTGGTTCTGCAAACCCGGATACGGGTACGGTCTGGGCGTTCGCGTACTGGTCGACCGGGATCTGGCACACACCCGGACCGGCGACGCCGAATTCGGTTGGGACGGCGCGGCGGCATCTTATAACCTGATCGACCCGGAAAACCGTATCAGCATCGTCTTTTCCACCCACATCCGGGGCACGGAACTGTTCAACAAAGCCGTCAGTCCGCAGACCTGCAATCTGGTTTACGAGGGGTTGGGGATCGCCAAAACGTACCGCAACACCAAAGATATATTCACCTATTGATACGAACGGAGGAAAATAACATGGCACAAATTGAAAAAAACACGGTGGAAGCCACCAATCAACTGAAAGATCAATACGTTTATACCCACGGTCACGAATCCGCCGCACAAAGAATTCTGTTTGTCGGCAACTCCATTACCCTGCACGGCATCAAACACGATATCGGCTGGCATAACGAATGGGGCATGGCGGCTTCAAGCGAGGAAAACGACTACGTGCATCAGGTCATGAAAGGGCTGGCGGACGCCGGGATCAATGCCGTTTACTGCATCTGTCAGGTCGCGGAGTGGGAAACAAAGTATAAAACCGGATCACAGATTCTGGACGCCTATAAAAATGCGCGGGATTTCGGTGCCGATATCATTGTGATGCGCTGTGTCGAAAACTGCCCGTATGACGATCTGGATGCCGACGTTTTTGAACGGGAATATCGGGCGCTGATCGACTATCTGAACCCCGAAGGCACGGCAAAGGTCATTCTGACGACCGGCTTCTGGAAACATCCGGGTGACGCGGCGATCCTTAAAACGGCGAAAGACCGCGGGTATCCTTGTATTGAACTGGGCGATCTGGGTGAGGACAACGCCATGAAAGCCATCGGACTGTTTGAACACGGCGGCGTGCAGAATCATCCCGGTGACGACGGCATGAAAGCGATCGCCGACCGCATTCTGACCGAATTGAAATAAGGAGAGAACGGCATGGAAAAGTACACTTCGTTCCGTCCGGGGCAGGTCTGGCTGGACACGGACGGCAACCGCATCCAGGCGCACGGCGGCTCGGTCATGTATATCGACGGTACCTATTATTGGTACGGTGAAAACAAGGAAAAGACTGACGGCGTTGCCGACATCTGGCATTGGGGCGTGCGCTGTTATTCTTCCGTGGATTTATATAACTGGAAAAACGAGGGGATCATCATTCCGCCGGAACCCGATGATCCGAACTCCTCCCTGCATCCGTCGGCGTGCATGGACCGACCGCATATCATTTACAATAAAGCAACCAAAAAGTACGTCTGCTGGCTGAAAATCATGAATAGAGATCAGACACAGACCGAAACGATCCTGACCGCAGACCACATTCTGGGTCCGTATACCAAGGTGCGTGAGGGTCTGCGCCCGTTGAACATGAGTGCCGGCGATTTTGATCTGGCAGTCGCAGAAGACGGCAAGGCGTACTACTATTTTGAACGGGTCCACAGTGAAACGATTTGTGCCGATCTGAATGCCGAATATACCGACGTAACGGGTTATTACAGCACGCATTTTCCGCATCCGTATCCGCCTTTCGTGCGGGAGGCAACGGCGCATTTCCTGCGGAATCATAAGCATTATCTGATCACTTCCGGCACGACCGGGTATTATCCGAATCCGTCCGAAGTCGCGGTCGCCGATACCTGGCACGGACCGTTTACGGTGCTGGGAAATCCGCATCCCGACGATAAAACCAATACGTCATACCATTCGCAGGTTTCCTCGGTCTTTAAGGTCGAGGGCAAAAAGGATCTGTATATCGCCTGCGCCGATCGCTGGCTGCCGCAGGCAATGGATAAACAGTACGAAGTTTATGCCGAAATGTTCGAAGCCATCTTCACCGGTAAAGAATTCGATTATTCCAAAATGGGAGAAAAAGTGGTCGAAAACACCGCCATCGCCGATTACGTCTGGCTGCCGCTCCGTTTTGACGGGGAAAAGGTCTATATTGACTGGCAGGACGAATGGCGTTTAGAGGATTACGAATAAGGTCGATACCCGAAAGGCAGAGTTTTTATGAAAGTATGCGTTTTGCAATGTGATTATTCAAACACGTACACCGCCGCCGCGGAACTGATGGAAAAGCGGCTTAAAATGCTGGATGACTGTACGCCGGACTGCGACGTTATCGTACTGCCCGAATACAGCGAAGTGCCGGTCGCCGCGGCGAACGAAGCGGAACTGATGGCCGCGCACGACCGTTTCTTCCCGGCGCTTTACGAGAAATGCCTGGAAACCGCCAAAAGGTGTGAAAGTGTTTTATTCTTCAACGCCTTATCGAAAGTGGCCGGCGAGATGCGTAATACCACGTTTGCCGTCAATAAAAACGGTGAAGTGGTCGGCAAATACTACAAGACCCACATTCCGCCGTCGGAACGGGCGGAAAACGTGGCGTATGAATACATGCGTGAGATCGATGCCGAACAGTTTCTTGAAATTGACGGCGTGCGGTACGCTTTTTTGACCTGCTATGATTTCTATTTTTACGAGGCGTTTTCCAAAATCGCCAAAAACAAGGTGGATATCATTATCGGCTGTTCGCTTCAACGAAGCGATCCGCATACCGCGTCCGAAATTATCTGCCGTTTTCTGGCGTATAATACCAACGCTTATGTACTGCGTTCGTCGGTATCTTTTGATGAAACCGCGACCGTTTGCGGCGCTTCCATGATCGTGGCGCCCAACGGCGACGTGCTTGCGAATATGAAAAGCCGGGTCGGCATGGCTGTTGCCGATATCGACGTCGGTCACAAATTTTACAAACCGGCGGGCTTCGGCCGCGCGCCGGCGGCGCATCACGAATATATCGAGGAAGGCCGCGCGCCGTGGCAGTACCGTCCGGCAGGCAGTGCCGTCTGCCTGAACGAAAAGCAGATGCCTTATCCGAGGGTCTGCGCGCACCGTGGCTTTAATTCGATCTGCCCCGAAAACAGTCTGCCGGCATTCGGCGCGGCGGTGGCGTTGGGTGCGGAAGAGATCGAGTTCGATCTTTGGTCCACCAGGGACGGTGAACTGGTTTCCATCCACGACAGCACGCTGGAACGGGTGTCCGACGGGATCGGCAATATTTGGGACTATACCTATGACGAACTGCTGAAATTTGATTTCGGCATCAAGTGCGGCGAGCGGTTCAAAGGCCTTAAAATCGTCCGTTTTGAAGAAATTTTGCAAAAATTCGCCTGCCACGTCATCATGAACATCCACGTAAAAATATGGGATCATGAATGTGACGAGCGGCATTATGAAAAAATCGCGGGGCTGATCCGGAAATACGACTGCGAAAAATACGTGTATATAATGACCGCAAGCGATACGTGCCTGCGTGAATTCCACGAGGTCGCGCCGGAGATCTGCCGCTGTGTCGGCTGGAACGGCGTAACGGACAAACCGTTGGAGATCGTGGAACGGGCCATTCGTCTGGGCTGTGAAAAGGTGCAGTTGTTCAAGCCGTATTTTGACCAGTCTTCGGTCGATCTGGCACGCGCGAACAATATCCGGTGCAACGTGTTTTTCGCCGATGATCCCGGGGAAGCCGTCCGGTATCTTGAAATGGGCATTGATACGATTCTGACCAATGACTTTTTACAGGTATCCAATGCCGTAAAAAAGGTGATCGGCTGAACGGCGGAAATAACAATAAAAAGCGGAGGCGGCGGAATGAAAGAATACGTCCCGTCCTACTACGGAAAATTTCAATGTATAGCCGAAAAATGCCGTCATAACTGCTGTATCGGCTGGGAGATCGATGTGGATGAGGAAACCTGCGGTCTGTACCGCGCGGTATCCGGCGCGTTCGGGGAACGTCTGCGTAACAACATTGCCGAAACCGGCGGCACGGCGCATTTTGTGCTGACCGACGGGGAACGCTGTCCGTTTCTTAACGACCGCAACCGCTGTGATATCATCGAAACGTTAGGGGACGGCGCGCTGTGTCAGATCTGCGACGATCATCCCCGTTTCCGCAATTTCTTTTCGGCACGGGTCGAAACGGGACTCGGCATGGCGTGTGAAGCGGCGGCGGAACTGATTTTGACCGATGCCGAACCGTTTGCGCTGACCGAAACCTTTGACGACGGCGACGCCGAACCCCTTTCCGCCGAAGAAAGCGGTTTTTTGACACTGCGGGACCGTGTTTTCGCCGTTTTGCGGGACGGCGCGCTTCCGCTTCGGGAACGCGTCGGAAAAATGCTGGATCTTTGCGGCGCGGAACAACTGCGTTGGGAAACCGCAAAAGAAGCACAGCGTTTTCTGGGGTTGGAACGGCTGGACGAAGCGTGGACGGAACTGCTGACCGACCTGCGTGACAACGCCGACGAAAAGGGCGATCAGCCGCTTGAAATTGAAAAGCCACTGGAAAACGCGGCGGTGTATTTTGCGTTCCGCCATCTGGCGGATGGGTTTGCGGCAAACGATCTTGCCGGCGCGGCACGGCTGACGGCACGAAGCGTGTATCTGCTGCGTGACCTGTGCGCGCGCAGACAGGCGAAAACGGGGCGGCTGACTGTGGCGGACGTTGCCGATATCGCGCGGATGTATTCGGCCGAGATCGAGTATTCCGAAGAAAATACCGCCGCGCTGAAAGAAGAATAAAACGAAAAATTTTCTTTTGAATAACGGAGGGAACAGAATGAAAGTGTTGCGCGACCCGTGGGTATGGCTGTTTACGCTGATTTACGCCGTGACCGCCAACGCATGGATCCCGGTGCGTCAAATGCCGCTTATTTTGGTGGTGCTGATTCCGGCGGCGCTGGCGGTCAATTGGTTTGCCGGTCGGTATTATTTTGACCGCATTCCCAACAAAAAACTGAAACTGGAATACCACGGCGTCGCCTGTTTGACTATTTTTTTGGTGGTTTGCGGAATTTCGGCGATCGTTCACGCGGTGTTGGTATGGCGGTTGGGAACCGGCGAATGGAAAATGTTGCTGATCAGCGTCGTTTGGTGTGTCGTGACGCTGTGGATTCTGTTCTGGAACGGGATGATCAGTGTGTATATCACGTCGGTTCAACTGGGTATACGAACCCGTGTGATCGGCGCGGCATTCGGCTGGATCTTTCCGATCAATCTTTACATTTTGCTGGATATTCTCCGCAAATGCCATAACGAAGTGATCTTTGAAACCCAAAAACATGACCTGAACGCCGCGCGAAAAGAGCAGAAGATCTGTGCGACAAAATATCCGATTTTGCTGGTGCACGGTGTATTTTTCAGGGATTTCAAACTGCTGAATTATTGGGGACGCATTCCGGACGAGTTGAAGCAAAACGGGGCAACGGTATATTACGGTGAACATCAGTCGGCGCGCGCGGTTGCGGACAGCGCCGCGGAACTGCGGAAAAGGATCGAAAAAATCGTTGCCGATACCGGTTGTAAAAAGGTCAATATCATTGCCCATTCCAAAGGCGGGTTGGACTGCCGCGAGGCCATGGCAAACGGCGCTCTGCCGTACGTTGCTTCGCTGACGACCGTGAACACGCCGCACCGCGGATGTGAATTTGCCGATTATCTGTTGGGCACGGTTCCCGAAAAAGTTCAGAAAAAGGTTGAAAAGGCCTATAACATCGCTGCGGCAAAACTGGGGGACGACGATCCCGATTTTATGGAGGCGGTAAAGGATCTGACGGCAAGCCGCTGTGTGGAACGCGATCAGCGGCTGCCCGCGCCGCCGACGGTTTTCTGCCAAAGCATCGGTTCACGGTTGGACAAAGCCGCAAGCGGAAAATTCCCGATGAACGTTTCTTTTCCGCTGGTACGGCATTTTGACGGACCGAACGACGGTATGGTCGGCGAAAAATCTTTCCGCTGGGGTGAAAAATACATCTTTTTGGAACCGAAACACCGCCGCGGCATATCGCACGCCGATATGATCGATATGAACCGGGAAAACATCCCCGGTTTTGATGTGCGCGAATTCTATGTGCAACTGGTTTCCGATCTGCGTGAACGGGGACTGTAAAAGAACAACGGAGGAACAGATATGTCTGAAAATCAATCTATACAAAATCCGACCCGCACGGTGCTGACGGGCCTGCTGCATATTCTGCCGGTTTTAGTCACGGTACTGCTGTTTGTTGTGCAATGGGCGAGCGGCATTCTGCAAAGCGACACGGTGGCACGCTTTGCCGGCGATCTGGCACGATCGTTCCCGACCTATTTCGTGGTCTGCGGGATCGGCGGCGCGGTGGTGGACGTCATCGGTCTGGTCAAAAAGGAAAAGCCGGTCATCAAAATTTTACTGTTGCTGCTGGCGATACTGTACGTTGCGATCGGCGTCTTTTTCCTGCGTTTTTCGATCCGCTGAAATACGGTTGTTCGGGAAGTTCGCCGCAGACGGATTTCCCGATTGTCATTTTATGTCCGGGAATCCCCTGTAATATCGGGGATTTCGGGCGGTGGCTTACGCGGCCATTGACAGCAACGCCGAAAAAAGGTATGGTATATTCGCAAAGCGGCGATCCCGTTTGCTGAAAGGAGAAAATTTTATGGACAAAAACAAATTCGGCACTTACATCCGTGAAAAGCGGTTGGAACGGGGATATACCCAAAAAGAACTTTCCGACTTATTGATGATCGACGTTTCGGCGGTTTCCAAATGGGAACGCGGCGTGACCTACCCGGACATTACCGTTTTGCCCGAACTCTGCCGCTATCTGAAAGTCAGTGAACATGAACTGATCGCCAGTTCCAACGATACCGAAGCCCGCGCCGTCATGGCGGAAGCGCGGCAATATAAAAATCTGAAAAACGCTGTTTTTTGGTCGTTTTCCATCGCATACGCGGCGGCGGTCTTGATTTGCTTTATTGTGAATCTCGCGGTCAGCCATACGCTTTCGTGGTTTTTCATCGTGGCGGCGTCCTGCCTGTGCGGTTTTACCTTTGTGCCGAGCGTTCTGCGCTTTTTCGACCGGAATAAACTGTCGGTTTATCTCGGCTCGACGCTGGGCGGACTGTTCCTTGTTTATCTGACCGTGTCGGTTTATACCGGCCGCTACTGGGTGTGGACGGCGACCGTCGCTACGCTGCTGGGTTATTTCTGCTTTTTCGCGCCGATTTTGCTGGCACGGCAGAAACGGTATATGCACGAGGAAACCTATCACGCGTTCAAAAAATACATGATGTTGATCTACGCTGTCGGAGCGTTTCTTCTGACGGGTCTGCTGTTGTTCTGTATCGATAAGTACGTGCCGTTCGATCTGGGACTTGCGCTTAAAATTACCGGGTACTGCTATACGGTGCTGTTGGCGTGGGCGCTGGTCGAACTGATCCCGATCCTACGCCCGACCAAACTGGGATGCGACAGCATTCTGACCGGGGGATATCTGTACGGACTGAATGGGGTGTTGAACCGATTGCTCGGGGAAAACGGAACGGATTATTACACGGTGAAATTTTCCGATTGGGAACAGTACAGCAACGGCAACACCACGCTGATCGCGGTCTGCGTATTCGCGGCGGTCGGTGTAATGCTCGTGCTGATCGGTGTTTCGCGCCGCCGGAAAGGCAACGACTTATAAATCGTAAATATCCGCTTTTGTTTGTAAAAGCGGACAAAACAATAAACACCGTCCCGGCATTCCCCTGTTCATTCTCTCCATTGTGAAAAACCGGCGACGGTGCGCGCGGTCTGCCGCTTTTTGGAAAAACGAAAAAAAGTCTTGACAAAATACTTTTCCGGGGTGTATACTGAATGAAACCATTGAAGAAGAGTAAGTAGGTTTCATCCCTTTTCGTAAAGCGAGTCGCGGTCGGTGGAAGCGCGGCGGAAAATATCAAACCGAATGGACTTCCGAGGGCAAACGGAAATGACTTTTGTCAGAGTATGCGCGCCGGGGCAGGGCTCCCCGTAAGAAACGGCCGGCATATTTTCAGTATGCGAACGAAAAGCGGGCGCGGAAACGCGTCAAGCCAGGTGGCACCGCAGGATTGTTTTTTTCCTGTCCCGGCAACTGTCGGGGCGGGTTTTTTATTTTTCGGAAAGGACGGCGCAAAAAATGAAACGGAATACAAAACGCTGGCGCTTTGCGCCGAATATATTGCTGTAAATCATCATTAACAAATTATTGAAAGGAACGAATAATCATGGATCAGAATATCCCTTATAAAATCTACCTGGAAGAAAGTGAACTGCCCAAGGCATGGTATAACCTGCGTGCCGATATGGTCAATAAACCGGCACCGCTGTTGAATCCCCAGACACATGAACCGATGTCGGCGGAGGATCTGTCACCTGTTTTCTGTGACGATCTGATCCGTCAGGAACTGGACGACACCACCCCGTATTTTGAAATTCCCGAAGAAATATTAAGTTTCTATAAAATGTACCGCCCGGCACCGCTGGTCCGCGCCTACTGTCTGGAAGAAAAATTGCAGACACCGGCAAAGATCTATTATAAATTCGAGGGCAACAACACCAGCGGCAGTCATAAGTTGAACTCCGCCATCGCGCAGGCGTATTACGCCAAAAAGCAGGGGCTGAAAGGCGTTACCACCGAAACGGGTGCCGGTCAGTGGGGCACGGCGCTGTCGATGGCGTGTTCCTACCTCGGACTGGACTGCAAGGTCTACATGGTCAAGGTCTCTTACGAACAAAAGCCGTTCCGCCGGGAGGTCATGCGTACCTACGGCGCGTCGGTCACACCGTCCCCGTCCATGGAAACCGAAGTCGGTAAAAAGATCCTGGCGGCGCATCCGGGTACGACCGGAAGTCTGGGCTGCGCGATCTCCGAAGCGGTCGAAAAGGCGACCAAAACGCCCGGTTACCGCTACGTGCTGGGCAGCGTGCTGAATCAGGTCATGCTGCATCAGTCGATCATCGGTCTGGAAACCAAGGCGGCGCTGGACAAATACGGCATCAAACCCGATATCGTTATCGGCTGTGCCGGCGGCGGCTCCAACCTCGGCGGATTGATCGCGCCCTTTATGCGTGATAAGATCAAGGGCATCCACGACTGCCGGATCATCGCGGTGGAACCCTGCTCCTGCCCCAGTTTTACGCGCGGTACCTACGCTTACGATTACTGCGACACCGGCATGGTCTGTCCGCTGGCAAAGATGTATACACTGGGCAGCGGATTCATTCCTTCGGCAAGTCACGCGGGCGGTCTGCGCTACCACGGGATGAGCCCGACCTTGTCGCAGTTGTATGACGACGGTCTGATGGAAGCGACCTCGGTCAAGCAGACCGAAGTGTTCGCCGCCGCGGAACAGTTTGCCCGTGTGGAGGGTATTCTGCCCGCGCCCGAAAGTTCCCACGCCATCAAAGTCGCCATTGATGAAGCCATGAAGTGCAAAGAAACCGGCGAAGAAAAGACCATCGTGTTCGGTCTGACCGGAACGGGTTACTTTGATATGTTCGCTTACGAGCGTTTCCACGATGGAAAAATGGACGACTACGTCCCGACCGACGAGGAGATCGCGCAGGCAGCGGCACAACTTCCGAAGATGGATTGATCTGAAAACACGAATAATAAAAACGTCCGCTTGTATTTCTACAAGCGGACGTTTTAATATTAATCCGTTTTTATTGCGCAGGGGTCGCGGCGGAAGTTACGGCGTCGGACTTTTCCGCGTTTTTCTTGGCGGCGATCACCGAATCATAATCCCGGTACGGGAAGTATTCGGGGTTATATTCGCAAACGATATATTTCCCTTTTTGACGGACGGAACGGTATTCCTTATCGCACGGTTTTCCGTCGGTCACGGCGTCGGCAACGATCTCTTTCGCGGTTTGGGCATCGTAAGCGTCCATGTAAACCGAGAATCCGGTCACCGTTTTGCCGTCGTGCGTCGCGACGTAGGTCTGATTGCTGAGTTTCCAGATCACGGTGCGGTCATCCTCTTTCAGATCAAAAACGTAATTTTCATCCGAAGCGGAAGCACCTGCGGAACCGTTCCCGTCGGTTTTTGACGGCGAACAGCCGGAAAACGGCAAAGCCAGCAGAACGATCACGATCAGGACAAGAATTTTTTTCATACTACGATCTCCGATCCAAAATAAGTAATAAACGCGGTAAATGCTGTCGGCATAAAAAATCCCGCCGTAAGGCGGGATTGAAATTCAGCAAATCAAAATGGGAAGTTGCTGATCGAAACCGCCTCGGAGCCGCCTGCCAAATCGGCATAGACCTTCATCAGACAAAGCGCGCAGGACGACTTTTTCGCGGTGGATTCGGCACGGCAAAGCACTGCGTAATTGGTGCCGGCAACGACCTGCGTTCCGAGGCAGGCCAGCGGCGTATAGTTCACGTCGGTCAGTTTTCCGCGCGCCAGATCGAACGCGGCTTGCGCGTCGTCCGGCAAAGCGACACCCGATGCTTCACTGCAATTCCAGCCGCCGCACAGATTTTCCGGATTAAAGGAAAGGTCGCCGCTGTCAATAACAGTCGTAATATCGACCGCGGAAGAATCGGTTACGGTGCATTTTCCGTCCAGGTCGCGGTAGATTGTGACCTTGTGCCATTCGCCGACCTTATCGGTCGTACAGAGATAGGCGAAATTCATACCGGCAACGACCTGTCTGCCGAGGTAGGCGACCGGCACGAAGAACTTTCCGTCCGCTTCCTTGGCGGCGGTTTCAAAAGCCGTTTGCGCCTCTTCGGGCATGGTGGCTTTCCCGAATTCGGCGGGAACCGTCCATCCGCCGGAAAGTTGTTCCGGTTTCGGGGTGCTGTCGGTCTTGTCGGCGGATTTTGATTTTTCACAGCCGGCAAAGCAGAATAACAGCGTAAAAACAAGCATCAGAGCAAATATCTTTTTCATGGTGAA
This sequence comes from Acutalibacteraceae bacterium, assembly GCA_045599905.1. Classification (GTDB taxonomy): domain Bacteria; phylum Bacillota; class Clostridia; order Oscillospirales; family Acutalibacteraceae; genus UBA737. Next base: position 1,993 of record JAZRWX010000295.1, on the reverse strand, counting down.
ACCTCCGTAGGAAACAGCCGAAGCAGGGAGTTATTTCAAAATTCTGATATTGCCGATCAGCGGCAGTTCTTTTGCCTTTCCGTTGGCGGCGTTGATAATACCGATGACGGAAAAGATCAGACAAACCAGTCCGAACAGACCTTCCACAAGCACAAAGATCCAGCCGATAAACGGAATGGCCGACAGAATGCTCAAAACAATACAAACGGCGATTTCGGCAATGGCAAGGACCAGACCCTGATTGGCGTGGAAGCGCGCGAATTTGGAATCTTTCGCGGCCAGCAGCGGAACGAGAACCAGCCAGGACAGATAGGCCAGGATCGCCATAACTTTGTTCTGCTGAATATCGTTTTCATCAAATTCAGCGGTCGTGTCGGCGGTGTTGGTGAATTCTTCAATTTTTTCGTTGATGTCTGCCATAATAAACGCTCCTTAAAAATAGTGATATGTACGGAAAAACATTTCCATACTATATATAGTATATCATGAATAATACAAAAAGGCAATAAAAAAATCACCCGTCAGCCGACAGGCGATTCATCCGGTTTCATTTCAACGATCCGACAGCCCAGCCGTTTGGCGTGGTCGGCGTCGTGCAGGACGCAGATAACGGTTTTACCGGCGGTGCGTTCCCGGATCAGGGCGATTGCGTTTTGCGTGTTTTCGTCGTCCAGTCCGTTGAACGGTTCGTCCAGAACGTACAGATCGCCGTTCTGCGCCAGCGCGCGGGCAAGGGCGGCACGGCGCGCCATACCGCCGCTTAAATTCCGGGGGTATTCGTCTGCGGCATCCGCCAGATCCAACCGTCGCAGGATCTCATCCGCCCGGGCGCGATCGGAAAACATCGCCACGTTTTCGGCAACGGTCAGAAAGGGCAGTAACCGGTCTTCCTGAAAAACGGGGCGCACGGTTTTCGCGTGAACGGACAGCGTGCCGGCGGTCGGCTTTTCCAATCCGCAGATCAGCCGCAGGACGGTGCTTTTGCCGCAGCCCGACGGCCCGAACAGACAGATCTTTTCGCCGGTTTCGGCGCGGAAAGAAAAATCACGCAGAATGTTTTTCCGCCCGTAGGAAAAACCGACACGGTCGAAAAGAACAGCGGTATTATTCATGATACTTCTCCTTCCAGACCAGTTTCAGCAGGTTTTCCATCAGCAGACTTAAAAGAACCACGGCAAGCGTCACCGCGAAGACTTCTTCATAATCAATGACCGCTTTTCCGTGCTGTAAAAGGGCGCCGACCGAACCGTACGGATTACAGATCACTTCGGCGGCAACGCCGGATTTCCACGCGATCCCCAGTCCCGTGATACAGCCGGTACGCAGATGTGGCGCGATCAGCGGCAGACGGATCTTGAAAACGATCTCTTTGCGGCTCATCCCGAAGACCCGTCCCATTTCCGACAGTTTCGGATCGGCGGCGGCAAGGCCCGCGTCAACGTGACTCCATATAATGGGCAGGACCATCAGCGCCGAAATGAACGACGGCAGTACGGCAGAGGGGATCCACAGCCACGCCACGAAAATGAACGCGGCAACGGGGACCGAACGGATCAGGTGCAGAAGCGGCGCGGAAAGGGTTTTGAAAAAGGTGACGTTTTCGCACAGCACGCCGCCCAGCGTGCCGGCGGCGACCGCAATGACAAAGCCGGTAAGGATGTGCAGAACGGACGTGCCGATCGCGGCGAAAAACCGCGGATCACGCAGGTCGCGCAAAAAGGTTTTCACCGTGTCCAGCGGCAGCGGGACCGGCATTAACAGATTGCGGTTTGCCGCCATGGCGCCGAACTGCCAGACCAGTACCCAGAACAGTATGGCAAGCAGGGTAAAAAGGGCGGATTGCAGGGGCGTTTTTTTGGAATGATGTTTATTCATAATACCAGAAATCATCGCCGGGCAGTTTGCCGACGGCGGTCGGATCAGCATCAAATAATACTTTCAGATAACCCCAAAGACCGTTCTTCATTTCGTCCCCCGTTTTGAAACACAGGTG
>JAZRWX010000294.1:0-9821 GCA_045599905.1 Acutalibacteraceae bacterium | reverse complement strand
GCCATTATTGAACTTACGGTCACCCACATCTTCGGTCGTGCCCATAACAGTCACGTTGACCTGTCTGCGGCGGGCAAGAACATGGTCCCAGTCGATGAAATAGATATGTGCGAATCTGCCGCCGTCGATCTCGCCGTCTTTAAGCGTCAGGGTTTCGCTTCTGCCGAAGAAAACCGAACGCAGATGTCCGTCGGTATTCATGCTTGAAAAATCACCGGGTTCGTCTACATAACGGCCGTACTGCGCATGGATCGGGCCAGGATGACGGTAATCCCCCTCGTTCGTGTAATCGGGGATAAATTTACGCATAATATCCAGCAGATCGTGCTGTAAATATTCCAGGTCAAAACTGTCGATATCGTGCGAGCATTCCTGCACCATAACCGAGCAGGTCGTATGGTGCGAAACAACGCTGACCGTGCCATTTTTGATGCCGGACGCTTCTACGATCTCCTTGACCTCTTTCGAGATATCGTGGAAGGTCGGGATCCAACCCCTGGACTGCAATTCGATTTCCTTTTGTACTACCTTAAATTCCATTTTTGATTCTCCTGTCTTTAATGTTTATTTTCAAGATTTTCATTTTATATGACTATTCCCTATGACTCAATATCGCAAGATTCACTTGTGATCCATCGCATTCAGATTAGTGTATTTAATTTGAGTTCGCACTCTTTCCAAAACTCCTGCCATTTATATTCTTATTTATAAATGGATTTTCTCGGCTAATAGCCGTTTATATTTTCGCGATTGAGATGAATAGCCCATTTATTTCAATATAAAATATAATAAAGTTCATCTATTGGTTTTGATACGAAATCATACTCATAAACGCCTGCTTTTCATTTTGAAAAACGCCGACACCTATCCCTGCCAACAATGCAGCGCCAACCGCACCAGCCGACTGTCCGTTAACCACACTAATCGGGATTCCCAATATTTCAGAAACAATATTCACGCAGACTGCAGAATTCGTGATTCCGCCGATCATTGTGATCTGATCTGCTATCAAACCGCACTTACGCAAAGAATTCAAATTGTCTTTCAGCATTTTTGCGGCTCCCTCAATAATTGCACGGGCGATATCACAGGAGGAAGCATTTGGATATTTTTCAAAATCGTCATCGGTAAAATCAAATGTCACACCATTACAACCAAGCGAGGATTTTTCGGCCAGACGATCAAATTCCGTATGCGTAATTTTACCAAAATAATGTTCGCGACGTGCATCAATCTTTTCACTGACCGAAGTCAACGACTTCATTACGCAATAAGGTGCCCCATCCAGCATAAAACAGTCGACCAAACCACCTGTGGAAAGTGCAAACTTACGTGAAGAAACCGGAAAGAATTCAACCCAGGAAGTACCACAGGAAAGCAGCATTTGTCCCTCGTCAAAAACTCCGGAACCGAGTGCGCCGGAAGGATGGTCAAAACTCCCCAGTACGATCTTGGTATTTTCAGTTAAATCAAGTTGACGAGCAATTTCAGATTTTACTGTACCGATTACCGTTCCTTTATCAAAAATCGGCGGCAGATTCTTATTGGCAATTCCCAACCGTTCCAACAATGGCAGATGATAAGACTTCTTTTCCTGATCCATCAAAAACGACGGTGTCCCCATCGAAACCGAAATGCCCCAACTCCCAGTCAAAACATAATTCAAATACTCTGCACTCATCGTGACTATTTCCGTTCGGTCAATCAGTTCCGGCCGATGCGTTTTAATCCACGATAAATACGCTGCCGGGAAACTTCCGCTGATCGGCCAGCCGACCCGCCGATAAAACTCATGTTGTTCTTCCTGCGAAAAAAAAGAGTTGAAATCCAAATCGGGAACTTTAGTTTGCCAACCGATGATCGGTGTAACCGGGCAACTGCTTTCATCCAATAAAATAAGATTTCCACTGGCACAACAAGAACAAATAGCCAGCACTTCGGACTTTCTATCGAGCGTTGAAGTTAATTCTTTTATGGCCGAAAAACAAGTTTTTAAGAATAAATCCGGATCCAGCAGCTTTTTATTATTTTCAAAATAATAAGTAAACTTTTTATCCGTGATATGCAAGATCTTTCCCGTTTCATCCAGCAAGGTTCCTTTAACCGCAGACGTTCCAATATCCAATCCGATTAAACAACCCATTATTTCCCACGCACACTTTCAATTAAATTCCTGGCATTGTTATAGAAAACATCCTCAATATCCGCACGGGTCAGACCGCAGCGTTCGGAAGCGCGGCGGAATGCGTCGATTTCCTCATACATGAAAAAGGTGATCTTTTCGGCATCCGCGCCATCGATCTCACGCATATTTTTGTCACCCGACACATCACCGTAAAGCCCTTTCGGCACACAGTTCACATAGATCCCGTTTTCGGTAATGCGTTTGTTGCGCATACGCAGAATTGGCATATCGCTGCCGAACAGGATCCGCTTTGGACCGACCGTTCTGATCAGTTGTTCAAACACGCGGTCATTGGTATTGGCGGAAAAATCGAAAAGCATATTCTTGGTTTTTTCCCTAATGACTTCGAACGCGTTTCCGACATCTTCGTCACAATAGGCACGGCCAACGTGCGCGATGATCAGTTTGACCTGCGGATATTTCTCTTCAATTTCCACCATCTGTGCCAAATTGACGGGGTCTTTCAGACGACCGTGACGCGGAATGTGCAACATCAGGATTTTTCCGTGGCGGTTAAGCACTTCCAGTTGATGATGCGGAATAAAGTCAAAAATACGAATTTCGCTTTCCGGAATATAGTTCGGTGAAAAATTCAGATACACTTTCGCGCCTAAGAAATCGCCGTCCAGCAATCTTTTTTCGAATTCTGCAGTACTCCATTCCGGCGATGACAAAAACAGCGCGGGCAAATCATGCTCTGCGGCCTTATCGTGGATATATTCGTTGGCCCGATCAAAATCAACCCCCAGGCAGCATCCGGGGAAGATCATAGGAATGACCTTTTTGCCGGGGAACATGGTTTCATATACCGACAAATGATCTTCAATCGGATTTTCCGCGGCCACCAGATCCGGCCAGGAAACGGCGCGTTTCGGTGCATTGTTTTGATGATAAAATTCATTCAGCCAGACGTGCGAATGGATATCAATGATCTTATTCGGTAAAAAGTCCCTGATATTCTTTTCGTAAAATTCAATATCTACCGGTTTCATATCAATCAGTTTTTTCATTTGATTTCTCCCTATTATCACCGTTTTGATCTGCTCTTTCTGATCACTGGTTTTCTTCCGCTGTTACATCCAGAATTTGAGAATAAATCCGATCCGGATCGCCGTTGGCGTTTTTACCTTCACGCCAGAGTTGTTTCATTTTTTCATAAATCTCATCGGGGACTTCTTCGGTAATTATAGTACTTTTCGGTACCAGTTGATCCCCTGCCACTTCCGGAGTGGTGCAAGCGTGATCGTTGCGATAGGCATCACGTTCTTCCTTATTACGCAGGTTCGGCACTTTGACCGGTGCGTTGCCGTTCAGCACGCTTCGCCATGCCAGAATACCGCAGATACCCATATCAACCGCAGTATAAACATCAATAGACCACTTGCCATCCGGTTTGCCCAAAATCTTTTGAATGAAGAAATAGGTCGAATAGAAATCGCTGCCACCGTGGGTCGGGAACTGTTCGACCATATCGGGACGGATATCACTGACTGGATCGCACTGTTGCCATGTGCCCTCGCAAAGTTTTTCACCTTCCTGATAATAATTAAAGGTTTTATCACCGCTGAAATGGGCACTTTCCATCGAGCCCTTATCGCAGTATAACAAATACGCGTTACGGGGGGGCTCGCGTTTCAGATCGCCGTGGATACTCTTCACAACCGCGCCATTATCCAGCGTGACCATTTCCACACCGACGGTACCTTTTATTCCCGTCCTTTCAAACATTTTCTTGTTTTGAGCGGTTTCAAACCCAATGACCTGGACCGGGTGTTTACCGGTGATGGTCAGGATCGGCCCCAAACTGTGGGTGCAATAGAAGGTCGGGTGCATCCGGTTACGCCAATGGTTTTTATCCCCGTAACTGATCTGCGGCCAGATGGAGGAACAGTCGTGGATGTATTCACCCTCGGCATAAGAAACCTCACCGATTTCCCCTTTCAGATAGGTTTTCCACATCTCAAATGTATCTTTCATATAACAGTAGTTTTCAGCGTAAGCATAAACCTTTCCGCTTTCCTCAACCGCTTCAATCAGTTCAACTGCCTGTGCCATGGTTTCACACGGCAGTACTTCAGACATGACGTGTTTACCGGCTTTCAGGCATTTCACGGCGAACGGGGCATGCTCGTTGGCATAGTTTGCCAGCACGACTGCGTCCATATCGTGCTTGATGAACTCATCAAAGTCAGTATAGTAGGAAATCCCGTTCAGGCCCAGTTCTTCCGCCTGATGTCGAACGTTTTTGAGTGCCGGTTCAAACATATCGCAGATCGCGACCAATTCCGCATCGTCCCGGTAAACCATCAACACGTCGATCATGGTTTTTCCTCTGTACGCACCCATTACACCAATTTTCACTTTCATAAAAGCGCTTCCCTTCATGTTAATAATATTTGATAGTATACCGCCCGCTTCACCCTTCAAACAAAGAATAAATAGTACGGTTCGGCGATACAGCTGGCAGTTGTTTTTTATATACCCTGTTCACCATTCCGTTATAATCAGATTCAAGAACCAAATTATAATCCTTTTGAGCATTAAAACCGAACATTTGTCCATTTATCAAAATAACTTTTGCGTTCCGATTGAAAAACAATGGGTTTTGCGCCCGGATATCACCAATGCCGCAGGAAAATCCAAATACCGTTGTTTTTCCATTATGTACCGTTTGGATCGCCGTTCCGGGTCCCTCGACCTTAAAGCCAAAAACAGTCAGTACGGAATGATCGTTCAGCACTTCCACATCCGCACGTTCCGGATTCATATTCCACGCAAAAACGCGCTGTCCGTGAAATTCAAACGGAATCATATTACAAAATTCCGGTTCATACCCTTTTCGTCCGATAATACAATCGTGCGAATAGGTACCGACCGTGCAGGCGCAATTGTCTAAATAAACCGTGCTGCCCGCCGTCGTATTGAAATACAGTGCCGCTGTTTGTGTGTGTAAATCTTTCAAAACGACATCCCGTTTGGCGGAATGGCAAAACAGTCGAAAATGACCATAAAACTGTTCAAACGCATACAGATGCTCCGCAAAAAACGGACTTTCACTATCCTCATTCAAACAAAACAGTGAATCGGCTTCCCCACTGATCAGTTTTTCTCCTGCAAAAAAATCACAGAACATAAAGTCAATTTTCCGAACTGTTTTTGGAACGGTGATACGACCGTTCACATAGTAATGTCCGCCACCGAACAAAATAATTTCTTTCCCGCTGTTCACGGCATCCTGAATTGCCCCAGTACAGTCAGTCACGCCGTCGGCGACAGCTCCATACGCCTCGACTAAAGCGAAGTTGTTTTCCGTGACATCAATGTCTTTCGGGATCGATATATCCTCATCCAGAACAATATGATGTTTAGTATTCCCGTTCTCGAAAATTTCACCGCTATTATCCACAGTATAAACGCTATTACCGGAAGTATCAGAAATCTGTCCGTTCTCAAAAAGCGTATACAGTCCGCAATCCGGAATAAAACCGTATTTTTGCACCGAATTGACCGATATATTTCGAAAAGTCGCCACACCGCCGCCGATTCTCACAGACGTTCCGGAAATCGCATCCAAAGAAATATGTTCAAATGCGCAGACCGAAGATTTACGCGAATAAATTCCGGTTTCAAAACCGCTGATCTTAATATTTCTGAAAACGCCCTCACTGCCGCAGGCCAATTGCAGACCGGTATTCCCGTCCGCACCCTTCAAAGTTATATTTTCCACCCGTCCGGAATTGTTGGCGATAAAACGCACCGCCACCGCTCCGGCATTACCTTTGCCGCAATCAATCGTCAGATCAGTCAGGGTGTTCAACTGTGATACGTTTGAAACTTCGGTATGAAGGCAATCCGGATTATTGATAAAACTCAATACCGGCTTTGTTCCCTTTGCAAAACCGTCACAATGATCTATTAATTTGATAACGGTTTCTTCCCTGCTTTCGCCCACGATATGGATTCCGCGTGTCAATTCGTATCCTGGTTTTGATAAAAAGATGTTTTTAACATGATCAAAAGTATAGGTAACCGTATCGCTGACAAGATAAGTACCTTTCGGAAAATAGATAATTCTTCCATCCGGCACGAATTCAGGCCAAATCACATTGACTGACAGATCGCTTTGTATTCTTGTTTCAAAGCCGATGTAAACATCTTTTTCACCCAATGTATGCAATTTCTTTTCCGTTTCCCGAACACTTTGAATTTCACGGATCAGCAAATCGTCAAAAACTTTTCTTAACGCCCCGGTACAGTCGGTTTTTCCAGTATTATCGGCGAAATACGGTGCCGCGGTCACATCAATTACTTTTTCAAAGATTACTGGATATTTCATTGTTTTTCTCCTTGGTATAATATAGTAAAGGTTATGGCTTGTGGAGATCGGACATTACAGTTACAATCTTCTCGGTTTTCTTCTTGACAAAGGTTTCCCCGCCAATATCATAACTCACTTGCACGCCTCTTCTATAACTTTTTCGCAATCTGCGTAATAATTTATACTGGCTTTATGTCGGCAATCACAGACTGGAACTGCTTGATGAATTTTGTATAAGAGGAAGCGGTCAGTCTGCCTTCCGGGTTGCCGTTCAGACTGTATTGGCATTTGGTTTCCCCTACTTTGGTGTATGAAAGAATGTCGGTCGCACCCGTTTCGGACGAGGCTACCGTAATGGTCAAATCGGCTTTGGCGTCGGTCTTATGAACATCATAATCCGAAAAGCAAAGACTGACAAAAGTCTGGTAAAAATTCTGGAATGTAGCGGCATCCAGTTTCGTTCCGTTGCAGTGAATGATATAGGTTTCGGCGGCATCTTCCGCGTCATCATATTGAATGCTGAAATCATACTGTTTTCCTTCCAGTTCAACTTTGAAATCGGAAACGGTATTGATCGAACGCAAATAAATCATCCTGTTGTAAAAACTTTCCGAAGTGTAATCCAAAAACGGGATCGCGTCAATGCTCACTTTTTTGATCATGGTACTGTCATCGGTAATGACAGCGCAGGATTCATTATCAGTCTTGGCAATTTTATAAGTGCGGGTCTGCTTGCCGCATTTTATTGTCACGGTCCAATCCGGCCGATCCAGTCCGACTGCCTTTAACGAATCGGCGGATATGTCAAATGAATAGGCACCTGAAACCGCCAGTCCGTCGGAAAACATGGGAAAGACCTGATCAACATGGTCGGCAGTGCGTTTTACGGGTGAAACGATTTTATAGGGCAGATATGCTGAAAGTTCAGAGTTGTTGTCCGGCTGGATCACAACGGGAACTTTCAGGTTTTTACCGTCAAGTATCAGACTGTCAAAAGAGATCAGCTTCCCTGATTCATCGGTGTACTTGTTTTTTTCGTCTTTGACTGTCATGGCGGAAATTTGAGAATCGTCCGCCAAATCCAACAAATCAAAATCCAGTGTGTCTGCAATGGCGGTATCAACCAGATAAATCTGATTCAAATCAGAAAGTTTTAGATAAGTACCGGTATGGTCGGGGGATTCCGCTCCGATTAAAACAGATCGTTTTCCGTGTTTTCGGGAGGTTGCGTCGATTTGAATAACGGGATCGTCCAAACCGCACTCAGCAGGCGATTTTTCGGTTATTTCCCGGATCGCACTAATCTTTAACGCCGTTTCGGCGATTTGACCGACCGAATAGGAATCGATATTTTCTTTTGCAATTCCGTCAATATACCAATTTTTCGTGTTTTCTGATTTGTCTTTTTCGGAATACAGTTTTACAGTTTTTTTGCGGTTGCGGACCGTGATCACTTCAAAATCATCGGCAGCATAATCCAGCACCGATATACCCGGAAAGTTTGTTTCAGAAGATGTTTCTTCTTTTTTCGGAACCAGTTTGATGACGGCAAGTGTTCCACCTGCCAGCACTCCTACTGCCAGTAATCCTGCCATTACGGTCAGTAATTGCTTTTTCTTTCCGGTTTTCCGGGTTTTGTCGTGATGCTCGGCAGGCGCATCGAAAATCGTGGCGGAATCGGTTGGATTGATTTGATTTTCCGGGATTTTACTCATTATGCATTTCTTCTCCTGATATAAATGATCACGCCGATCACCAGCATAGCAACAGGCAGCAGGATCATAAATACCCATTTGATCAAATTGGTTTTGCCTTCGGTTACTTTTCCGGCAAAACTTTCCTTTGTGATGGTTTTTGTCACAAAACTGATATCGGAATTTTCAACGCCCGCCGCAAGATCTGCGGCAATCATGGAAATTTCTTTATTGGCGGTATCTTCCTCTGTCCATTGTGAATCGATATAATCGGCACTTGAAAAGGCGATCACGTGGCTGTATATCGGATTATTATCCGCGTCAAAGTCTTCTTTATCGGCTTGTACCACACTGAAATACTGTCCGAGATCCTTTTCGGTGTATTGATTCCATGTGGCTTTAACGCCCACTGGGGCGATCGCGGCGGCTTCATCGGTTTGTATCAGGGCGTTGACAGTGACAGCTCCCTCAGTTGCTTCGGTCGAAATAAACGGCACATTATTTCCTGTAATGCAGAAAGATAAATCGGCACTGGCTTCCGTTTCGGCCGGGAACAGGGCCATCGTACAGGGATCATCCGGTGTTCGGGTCTGTTCATTTGTTTCAAATAAGATTCCCTCTTTGGCTTGAATACCCCATTCCATGAGAAAATCGTAGAAATTGGGAACGGCAGGGCAGGAAGCGTCTGCGAAGAACAGTAAACCCTTGCCCAAATTGCCGTTGTTATTCAGATATTCCGAAAGCACGTTGAGTTCTGCTCCGATAAAATCAACTGTCGGCGCGGCGATCACGACCAGATCGGTTTCTTCCGGAATAGAAGAGATGATGGAATTGCTGTTCGTATTGACCTCATAATTATTATCTTTCAACAACTGGACAAACGATGCGGTTCTGTCTGTCGAGGAATGCCCGGTCAAAATCAGTGCACTTTTGGTTTCTGTGTTCATCGCATAGGCGATAGCACTGGTCAGCGCGGTTTCGATTTTGTTGCCGCTGACGGTGTAGGAACCGTATCCGTATGCCGCGTATCCGTTTTCATCTGTAAGATCATAGATGTCCTTGAATCCGATTTTTTTCCGGCGCTCGTTTTCACCGTTGCCGGTTTTGTGGACGGCAGAAACAATAATATCACCATAGGACAGATTCATGTCCCCGTATTTTTGTGAAACCGCGGTAAACGCCGTGCTTTGCGGGTCAATGAAATCAACGGTAATACGGTCATTATAATCATGGTATCGATTGATCAATTTAACCGTTTGAGAATAATAATCGTTGGCTCTATCGCCCGAAGCGTTATAAAGATTTTCACCGTAATATGCCATATAATCAGCATAATTATCTTCGCCGGCGCAGACCGTAACGGTAATTGGAAGATTGATTTTTTTGATGTATTCAAGGTTTTGTGAGTCGATCGTGTTAACGTGTTCCGGTGAAAGGTCAAATTGTAGGTTAAAGCGGTCGGAAAGGGACAGTATCAGCCAGTTAAACAAAATCAGTACGGCAAGAACGATCGCCGTTATCGCCAACGAATAACTGCCGTAGCGAACGAGAAACTGATTTTTCAACCGTTTTCCGCGGTGATTTTTTAACATTCGAAAAAATGTTTCTTTTGGTTCGGGTGTTT
>JAZRWX010000293.1:0-2616 GCA_045599905.1 Acutalibacteraceae bacterium | reverse complement strand
GTGTATCTTGATGCCGGGAAACATACCATCTCAATGACGGCTACGCCGGGTGATGCTTCGGATATTTTGTACGATTTGCAAAATCTCGTGAGAGATATGAACACAATTTACCGAAAGATCGTGGTGATTACCGGTCCGACTGTAGACATTTATCAGGATTATGGCTTGGAAAGTAAGATCCCGGAATTGGAAAATTCTTTTAAAGACTGCCGCAATAGGATATATATACTTTCCGATAAGATTAAAAAAAGGACCGGCACAACCGGCTCACGTGCATCAATACTGGATGAGACAATCGTTCTGCTGGACAAAATGATCAATCACCCGAGTAAGATCACCGCAAATCTTGAAGGATATAAAAGCAAGGTGGAGGATATTGGCTCTTTGCTGACCAATATGAGCGAACAGGCACTTTTGATCGATAAGATCATACTGGTTCCCCGTGGAAACGCTCTTCCCGAAGCCGATGCCGGATTCTTTAAAAACTGCTCTTTTTCATTCGGAAAATACTTTGATTCGTATCAATCCAAAGATGCGAAGTCGAAAGGAAAGACCGTAAATGTTTGGGTCAGTACCGGACGGGATCAAGCTCAGATCATTAAACAAATGATCAGCAATGAATTTACTTCTGAAGATGTCAATGTAGAATTGAATATCGTGGATACTGGTGCGACGTTGTTGCAGGCCGCTTTGGCCGGGAAAGGACCGGATGCGGCAATCATGATTGCACACGATACTCCGGTGAATCTGGCCATGCGCGGAGGCCTTGTCGATTTAAGTGAATTGGGACTTGAAGATATTTACGGCAACTATTACGATTCTGCATGGATGCCATTCCGTTATCAGCATGGTATTTATGCCATCCCCGAAACACAGACTTATGATATGATGTTTGTTCGAAACGATATTTTCGAGGAACTGGGGATCAAAAATGTTCCTAAAACATGGGAAGATTTTTATGACTGCATGGAAGTGATTCAGAATAATAACCTCGCTGTGGGATTGTCCGAAACCAGTAGTGCGTCGATTGCCGTTTCCGGTGCGATTTCCACCTTCCAAAAGTTCTATTTCCAACATGGGGGAACCTACTATAACAAAAATTATGATAAAACAACTTTTGAAAGCGAATTATCAATCGATTGTCTGACTGAAGTGTGTGAACTGTATACCAAATTTGGATTAGATCGCGATTTTAACTTTTTCAATCGGTTCCGCTCGGGTGAAATGCCGTTGGCAATTTCGGCGTACACTTCATACAATCAACTGGTGGCTGCGGCACCTGAAATCGATGGTCTGTGGTCCATGTATCCAATTCCCAGCACGCTTAATAACGGTAAGGTTAATGGTGCCGAGGCATCTTCCGGCACCGGATCGATCATTCTGAAAGCCGCCGAAGAACACGAAGTTGTAGAGGAGGCATGGTCGTTTATCAATTGGTGGAACAGTACGGAAACGCAAAGTGAATATGCCGAACGCCTGGAAGGTGTAATGGGCACGGCGGCTCGCTATACACCGGCCAATATTGGTGCTTTCCGTTCCATAAACTGGTCGACTGAGGAAGCTGACGCATTGACAACGCAATGGGAGCAGATTGTAAATGTTAGGGAAATTCCGGGTAACTATTATATCAACCGTGCACTGACCAGCGCAATCCGTAATACGATCAGCAAGAGTACGTCTATTCGTTTTAATATTGCCAAGTATAATAATGACATCAATTCCGAAATTGCCCGAAAACGGAAAGAATTCGGTTTGGATCAGGGGGGAAACAAATGAAAAATTGCAGGGAGTTTTCATTGGGAGAACGTCTGAAAAAGGGAATTCCTTTTTATCTGATGATGGCGCCTTTTTTCGTTCTGTTTTTTCTGTTCACCGTCATTCCCGTGCTTGCTTCGATCGTATTGAGTTTTACCGATTTTAACATGGTCCAAACCCCAAGCATTGTCGGGTTTAATAATTATGTTCGCTTATTTTTGGAAGATGAAGTTTTTATCATCGCTTTGAAAAACACGCTTGTATTTGCGCTGATCACCGGTCCGATCGGCTATTTGCTTAGTTTTGTACTGGCGTGGTTTATCAATGATTTGAATAAACCAGCAAAGGATATTGTAACATTACTGATGTATTCACCTGCGCTATGCGGAGGAATGCTTATGATTTGGCTTTATGTATTTGCCTCGGATTCCAAGGGATTGCTGAATTCAATATTGATGCGATTGGGCGTTGTTTCGTCACCGATTAATTTTCTGACCGATACCAACTACAATTTCACGGTTTGCGTGATCGTCATTATTTGGTCCAGTATGGGCGCCGGTTTTTTGTCGCTGGTTTCCGGTTTGAAAGCGTTAGATAAATCGTATTTTGAGGCCGCAGCTATTGACGGTATCAAAAACCGATGGCAGGAACTCTACTATGTGACTTTGCCGCAAATTGGCCCGCAATTGATTTTCAGCGCGGTTATGACGATTTCCAGTTCATTTGCCGTCGGTGCTTCTGTTGCATCCCTGACCGGTAACCCGAGTACAGATTATTCAACGCACACGTTGGCACTTCATATGTCCGATTATGCCACGGTGCGCTTTGAAATGGGATACGCATCGGCAATAGCCGTTGTCC
>JAZRWX010000292.1:0-3409 GCA_045599905.1 Acutalibacteraceae bacterium | reverse complement strand
CAAACGTCTTTCGTTAATGGTCACCTTCGTGTTCATCACGGTCGGCATCTGCCTTCAAAAGTTTTCGGTCGGCGGCGTACATATCGGTTTCTCACCGCTGTTGACCTGCATGATGCTGGGTACGGTATTCTGCAATCTGTGCGATTATTCGGAAGAACTGATGGATCGCTGTGACCGATGGACGGCGCCGCTTTTTGTACTGTTCTTCGTGATCTCGGGCGCGGAACTGAAACTGTCGGTGTTCGCCGATGTTGCCGTCGTGCTGATCGGTGTTCTGTTTATTCTGTTCCGGTCGGTCGGAAAATATCTCGGTTCGTTTTTCAGCGCGAAAGGTATGGGTTGTGACCGTAACACCGTGAAATATCTCGGAATCACCCTGTTGCCGCAGGCAGGCGTTGCGCTCGGTATGTCGGTGACCGCCATGCAGTTGGGTGAAACCGACGGGGGACTGGTACGCAATATCGTTCTGTTCGCGGTACTGATTTACGAACTGGTCGGACCGCTGCTGACCAAAATGGCATTGACCGCCGCGGGCGAGATCAAGAAGGAAGAAAAGACCTCCGCGAGAGGGGTAAAATAAGGAATAAAAATCCCCGCCGCGGCGGGGATTTTTTTATGGATTGCAGGATCCGCAGGGGGAATATCCGTCATCGATCAGTTTCTGACGGTCGCCTTTATAGATCTTTTTGTTGTTCGGATTCATGGTCTTGACGGAATCGCAGGACTCCCGGTGGAACTTGTTCCGCAGGGTGTTCAGTACGTAGGTGCCGCTTTGTTCGGGCTGGTCGCCTTCCGTCCAGTTTTCACCGGTTTTATAATTGATCGAAACGCCGGGCTGAACGTTGTAACAGAACACACAGTAGCAAACGCTGTCGCCCTTGTCTTCCAGTGACCACGCCTCCATCAGCACGCCGTCCGCCACCAGATTATCCCCGTCGAAGATCGGGGTGACACGGTACAGCACACGGCCGCTTGTTTCTTTGACGTAGTCGGCGACCATGTTTTCAAACGGAAGCATTCCGTCTACGTTCATGTATCGGGTGCCGGTGATCAGGTTGCGCTCGTTGGCGTTTTCGCCGGCTAATTGAAAGCCGATCAGGTGACAGCGGTTGTAAAGACTTTTTCCGTCAACGAAATCATACTGCTTGTTGCGCCATCCGGTCGGTTTGACCGAACTGATATCGCCGCGTTTTTCGGTCGGCATCAGCGCGCGTCCCACGCAGGCATAGGTCACGCCGCAGCGTCCCAGCCGATCCAGTTTTGAATACTTTTCAAAGACGCCGGATACCTGTTTTTCTTTTTCGGTGAAGAACGGCTCGTTATCATTGACGGCAACAAAAGCGTCACCGCTGTAATCCGGAATGTGTTGCAGATCCACCGCCGATGCTTGGGGTTCATTTTCGGTTTCACTTTGAGAAGTTGGTTCAAAATCCCGCAGCAGTTCCGGCAGATCACAACCGACAACCGTCAGACACAGCAGCAGACAAAGAAAACCGGCAAGAATACGCTGTTTCATTTCACATAGACCTCCTCGGTGATCTTTTCGTGGGAGGAACCGGCAAATTCATTTGTTTCAAGCAGACGCCAGCCGGAAAGATCGACCGAAAAATGACGGTCGGCAGGGTAGTGGCGGTTCCAGCGGTACACAACGATCTTTTCGGTCTTCGGCAGAATATCGGTCAGTTCGTCGGTTTCGGCAAAACAGTATTCACCGCTGCCGGCGCGCTGTAAAAAGTTTTCATCTACCGATATGTTTTTCGCCGCCTCCTCAAACTGTCCTTTTGTGTAGGCGTTCATCCATAACGTCGTGTCTTTTGAAAGCGTCAGCACACGCCCGCGCAAAACGCTGTCTTTACTCTGGCGGCGGTGATTGAACAGCATACCGCCTTTGTCGTCGATGCAAACAATCAGAATCATATCATTCACCCTTTTGTCTTGATGTGGATATTTTACCATAATTTTACCGTCAGAGCAAGAGAAAAAACCGTGTTTTTCAGGTTGTGTTTGACAAAACGGGCATTATATTGTAAGATATGCTTATAAAATTGAAGGAGTTGTTTGTTCCATGCCGGATGACCCCGGGAGTATTCCGCTTGGCAGTATGGTCTGCTATTTGTTGTTGATCCTCGGCTGCGCGTATTTCGCAGGAACCGAGATTTCGTTGGCGTCGGTCAACCACATCCACATGATGAGCCGTTCCGATAAAGGCGACCGCCGTGCCGGACGGGTCTTGAAGATCCTTGACCGTTTTGAGGAAGCGCTGTCCACCTTGCTGATCGGCAATAACATCATGAACATCGGTTGCGCCACGCTTTCGGTACTGATCGCCCGCAGGATCTGGGGATCGGGCGGTGTATCGGTCGCCACGGTATTGACGGCGATTATTCTGTTTATTTTCGGTGAAATGATCCCGAAATGTTTTGCCCGTTCCTGCAACGAAAAATTTGCGTTGGCGGTATCGGGATCGCTGTTGGTTTTAATGAAAGTTTTGAAACCGCTGTCCTGGTTTTTTACCCGGATTTCCGGTTTGGTCACCGCGCCGTTTGTGCGCCGTGCCGAACCGGAAGTGACCATGACCGAGGACGAATTGCACGATATTGTGGAAAATATTTCTTCCGAAGACGGTTTTGATGAAGATACCGGCGAACTGATGCGTTCCGCCCTGCGCTTTTCCGACCGTACAACGGGGGAAGTAATGGTACCGTGGGAACAGGTGCAGACCGTTTCGGTCGGCATGAAAACACCGCAGATCTTAAAAACCGTGCAGAATTCGGTGCATTCCCGTCTGCCGGTGATCGGGCGTGACGGCTCGGTGCGCGGCATTTTGCAGATCCGTTCGTTTATGCGTGCGTACTTCAAAAACCGTCAGGTCGTTCTGGCATCGGTCATGGACTACCCGTATTATATCAAAGCCGATCTGCCAATCGATGACGCGCTGACGCAGATGAGCAACCACCGCCGCAATCTGGCTGTTGTCAAAAGTGACGCGGGGGAGATTCTCGGCATTTTAACGGTCGAGGATATATTAGAAGAACTTGTCGGTGAGATTTACGACGAGGACGATATCGGAGGTGACTCCGATGAATGAGTTTTTATCTTATCTTGCCATATTGATATTGCTGGTGCTGTCGGCGTTTTTCTCAGCGACCGAAATCGCGTTCGCATCGGTCAGCGCACTGCGCCTGAAAACCCGTTTGCAGAACGAAAACAGTCTGGCACTGCGTCTGGCAAACGCGATCAAGGAGCGTTATGACGACGCGTTGAGCGCGATCCTGATCGGCAATACGCTGGTCAACATTGCCGCGTCCTCGGTCGCAACGGTGCTGGTGATCGACCTTTTGGGCGAAAACAACGCATGGGTCGCCACACTGGTCATGACGCTGCTGGTGCTGACCTTCGGGGAAGTTCT
>JAZRWX010000291.1:0-7391 GCA_045599905.1 Acutalibacteraceae bacterium | reverse complement strand
GGCAAAAAAAGACAGCCGCACGAGAGCGGCTGCCCGAAATTGTAATGCGTTGCTAAACTTCTGTGCCCCTTTCAGGGGCTACGCCAGTATTCACCCCTTATAGGGGTGGTGCATACCACCAGTTCACTGGTGGTTATGATTCTTATAAGACGTTTTTTTATAAAAATTTTGTAGTTGTCGGAAAAGGGTACTTTCAAACAGCAATTTAACGAAAAAGAAAAACAGCAAACCGATACGATTGTATCAATTTACTGTTTCTTTTGTGTGTTATTGACCACAACCTGATACAATGCACCACTTTCCGGCAAGGTGGTGCATTTTCATATCTTAACAAAAGCAATAGAGCAAAGATCTTTTTGTGTACAAACTTTTGGGGACATCCCGCTGATGAGGCAATTATCAAAATCGCGAATGAACGTGATTATCCGTTAATTACCTTAAAGGATTTGGGCGCCGATGAAACTATGAGCGCAAAAGGACTCTTTGAGCATGGCAGTGTGGCATGTCACCCAGGTGATTTAGGAATGCGAAATATCGCCGAACGTATTTTCAATGCGATAGATAAGAATAAATAATATGTATATTTGAAAGTAGGGTTATATCATTATTACATATATAAATGTTTAGGCGGGCAAGCAGGTCGTTGCGTTTTGGAAGGCAATGACCTGCTTACAAAAAGTGTTTATGACATATCGGTCAAACAAAAACGTGCCAAATTAATGTGCCTTATATTTGGCACAATTATGGCGAAAAATAACTTGCTATTTGCCACATTCCGAGCGAATATGTGGGTACAAAAACAAGGAGGTCATTTCCATGACAGTCAAATTCAATGTACCCGGAAGTAAACGCAAAGAACCCGCCAAGACGATCGCCGCCTGGCTCGGCACCGAAGCCGCATACGCAGGCGCACCGAGCTTCGCATACCACATCAGCGATCAGGTTTTGGAGCGTGACGGCAAGCTGATCACCAGCGGCCTGGACGATGAAACCTGCGAGCGACTGCTGCAGCATCTTTACGAGGAAGGCTACGAAGCAGAAGGCCTGCCGGAAAGTGAAGCAACCCAGACGAGCAACTTCAATGTAAGCTTGGCAGGCACAACCGAAGCCCGGCAGCAAAACATTGCCGCGCTGATCGCTTCCAAGAAAAGCCTTATCATGAAGGCACTCGGCCTGAATATCTTGATATTCCGGCTTTGAAACAGTACAATTCGCTGATCAATGGTCTTTATAAGAATATGAAGACGCTTGCCAGTAATATGCAAAACCGAAAGCTCTGTTCTTTGATTATGGAGATGCAAATTTTGAAAAGTATTACAATAGCATCAAAAAAAGCATCAAAGGATATTTGCAGATTGCAAGTATCCTTTAAGTATTGCTGTATTTTGATTTATCAGAGCCACTCCAAAACCGAGTGCCGGGAACGAAACCGACCGCCGCCGGTGACGGGAAATTTGTGTTCGGCAGTCAATGGCAGAAATGGGAGTGTAGAGGGATTGACCCCGGCACTAATAAACTATTACGTCTGAAATCAAAAAACAAGAACAAATTTTATATCTGTAAAAAAACGGCGGAGTATTTCACAATATATTTGAAATATCCTGCCGTTTTTTGCGGACAGGGATATTTCCCATCCGTCGTAAACCCTGCCGCGGATAATTTGTATTCAAACGTCTTGACAAACGGTCGGAATTCGGGTATCATAATAAAGTAAAAAGCAATGAAGAGGATTAGTAGCCGCTTTTTTCGTTTCAGAGAGTTGCCGCTCGGTGCAAGGCAATACGAAACTACGGTGAACGCTGCCTTGGAGCTGTTCCCGAAAGGGAGTCCGGCGTGGTCTGCCGTTATCCGGACTGCGGTTTTTACCGATCGAGTGCGGGAATTTTTCCCGAATTCAGGTGGTACCACGGCATTGTCCGTCCTGAACGTCATAAAACGGCGTTCAGGACGTTTTTTATTATAAGGGAGGAATTTTATTATGAGAATTGAACTGTTGAAACTGCTGGCGCGCAATGCACGTTATTCGACCGATGAACTGGCTGCTATGCTGAACACGACCGCCGAAGTGGTCGAAAATGAAATGGAAACGCTGGAAAAAGAGGGCATCCTTTGCGGATATCGCGCGGTGATCGACTGGGAACAGCTGGACGGTGCCTACGTTTCGGCGATCGTTGAACTTAACGTGGTGCCTAAGGCGGAACTCGGCTTTGAGGAAGTGGCGGAAAAAGTCGCCGCTTATCACGAAGTGGAATCGGGGTATCTGATGTCCGGCGTCTATGATCTCAACGTGGTGGTCAAAGGGAAAACGTTGCAGGACGTGGCGCGTTTTGTCGCCCGTGAACTGTCGACTATTGATTCGGTCACCTCGACCACCACGCATTTTGTCATGCGCCGATATAAGGAAATGGACGTTCAGCTTTTTGAACCGGATCAGGACGGTAGGGGGCAATATCTGTTATGATGGATTATGAAAAACTCCTGAATCCGACCGTTCGCGAAATTAAACCTTCCGGGATTCGTAAGTTTTTTGATATTGCCGCTACGATGGATGACGTCATTTCGCTCGGCGTGGGCGAGCCGGATTTCCAGACCCCGTGGCAGGTGCGGAAAGCGGGCATCAACGCGTTGGAACGCGGCAGAACGAAATATACCTCCAACCAGGGGCTGATCGAACTCCGCCGGGAAATTGCACGTTATCTGGACCGGAAATACGGTCTGACCTATGAGCCCGAAAAGGAAGTCCTGCTGACGGTCGGCGGAAGCGAGGCGATCGACGGCATGATCCGTGCCGTGGTTTCGCCCGGGGATGAAGTCATCATTCCGCAGCCGAGTTACGTCTGCTATGAACCGATCACCCGTTTGGCGGGCGGCGTTCCGGTCATTCTGGAAACCCGTGCCGAGGATGAGTTCAAGGTCACGCCCGAACGGCTGAAACCGCTGATCACACCGCGTACCAAACTGCTGATTTTGCCGTACCCCTGCAATCCGACCGGCGCGATCATGGAACGGCAGGATATCGAGGCGATTTCCGCCGTACTGAAAGATACCGATATTTTGGTGCTGTCGGATGAGATCTATTCCGAATTGACCTTCGGCGGCAAACACGTTTCCCCGGCATCGGTGGACGGAATGTGGGAACGCACCGTCACGGTCAACGGCTTTTCCAAGGCGTTTTCCATGACCGGCTGGCGTCTGGGATATGCCTGCGGTCCGACACCGCTGATGAAACAGATCACGAAGATCCACCAGTTCGCGATCATGTGCGCGCCGACAACGTCACAGTATGCCGCGGTCGAAGCACTGCGCCACTGTGATGACGAGGTCGAATCCATGATTGAAGAATATGACCGCCGCCGTCGGCTGATGGTCAGCGGATTTAACGAAATGGGTCTTGTCTGCCGCGAACCGAAAGGTGCGTTTTATACGTTCCCGTCGATCCAAAGCACCGGGCTTTCGTCGGATGAATTCTGTGAACGTCTGCTGCGTGAGGAAAAGGTCGCCGTCGTGCCGGGTACGGCATTCGGCCAGGGGGGAGAAGGTTTTATCCGCGTTTCCTACTGCTATTCGACCGAGCATATTATCAAGGCGCTGAAACGGATGAAACGGTTTGTTGAAAAATTAAAGGGATAAAAAAACACGGCATTGCCATTCGCTACGGGTCGATAAGGAAGTTTTTTGGAATGTGGATTTTGTACGGCAAAATCCGATGCTCGCTATAGATGTGGACAAATCTGAATATGCAGTGATAAAAACAAACGTTTTATGGGCGAAAAAGAATCTCTTTGAAAGGAAACGGAATCCCTGTATGGATACTTATGATACAATTTATCAAAACTCCGATTTTTTGCAAGGCACAACGATGTACGGCATTATTGTTACAATCTTAATATGTGCCTTAGTCGGTATTTTTGTTGTATTATTTCTGAAAATGAAAAAGAAACATCTAAAATTTTCCGGGTTTCTTTTTGGGGATCTCGCAGTTCCTATAACGATATCAATTGTTTTTATCATTTTTTTGATAGGCTTCGGTTATCAACTCTTTGATGCTGTTCGCTTTCAAAACAAAATGGAAAAAGGGACATGTGAAACGTTAGTAGTAACTGATACGGAATCGATTTCATTCGAGGAGGATCGGTATAGAGACTCGTTTTTGGGCTATAATCTTATTGTCAAAGAAGAAACAAGCGAAATTCGTTTTGAAAGCACCTTATCGCCCGATATCACTCAGGCAATAAGTACCGCAAAAGAAGTTGTGGTATATTACGGTTATTTTCAGGGCGGTAATACGATCTGGAAAATAGATGTTAAAAAGAGTTAGACAAATCCCGTTTTGTCGAGCGGAAAGGAAAACCCGTCGAAGAGGAAAAACTCTTCGACGGGTTTCTTATGTCAAAATACTTCCTTATGAGGCACTGCCTTTTCGGCAATGCCGTGTTTCAATATGATATCAGAATCCCAGCAGTTGAGTTCCCGCGGCGATCAGTTCGTCCCGGCGGCGGTCAGCAGCATCCGCCGTTTTGCCGACGGCGCTGACGTACAGTTTGATTTTTGGCTCTGTTCCCGACGGACGGACGATCAGCGAACTGCCGTCTGCCAAAAAGAAACTGATCACGTTGGATTTCGGCAAAGTCAGCGCGGTTTCGGTGCCGTCCGCTTCGGTACTGACGGCGCGCTGATAATCGTTGACACGGATGACGTCACTGCCCGAAATAACTTTCGGCGCACCGTTTCGCAGACCTTCCATCA
The DNA here is from genome assembly GCA_045599905.1 of Acutalibacteraceae bacterium. GTDB lineage: Bacteria > Bacillota > Clostridia > Oscillospirales > Acutalibacteraceae > UBA737. Next base: position 2,645 of record JAZRWX010000291.1, on the reverse strand, counting down.
AATCGGAAATGTGCTGCATTCCGCTTTGTCCTTCGCAGTAAAAACTGCTTTGGGCGCAGTAATAATACCCGTATTTGCGGTAAATATTATCCAGCTGGTCGATCAGCGTAATGCCGCGGCTTTTGTAGTAGGCGGTCATTTCGCAGATCAGCATGGAGGCAACGATCGAATCTTTGTCGCGGACGTAACTGCCTGCCAGATACCCGTAACTTTCTTCAAATCCGAAGATGTAACGGTCTTCTTCGTGCTGTTCTTCCAACAGACCGATCTGTTCGCCGATAAACTTGAACCCGGTCAGTACGTCGCGCAATTCACAGCCGAAATCGTCGCAAATCTTCCGGCACAGTTCGGTGGAAACAATGGTCTTGACCGCGACCGGATTTTCGGGCAGGGTGCCGCTCGCTTTGCGGCGTTCCAGAATGTAGTACAGCAGTAAAGCGCCCGTATCGTTTCCGCTGAACAGACGGTAATCATCCCCGTCCGGCACGGCAATGCCGACACGGTCGGCGTCCGGATCGGTCGCCAGCAGCAGATCGGGGTGGATATCTTCGGCCAGTTTCAGCGCGCATTCAAATGCCTGCCGGATCTCCGGATTCGGGAACGGGGCAGTGGGGAAGTTGCCGTCCGGATTTTCCTGTTCCGGCACGACCGTGACCTGATTCATGCCCATGCGCCGCAGAATGGTACGCACCGGTTTGTTGCCGGTACCGTTCAGGGGGGTATAGATCACTTTTAGATCGGAAACGTCCAGCGTCGGTTCGGCACGGCGTTTTTCCACTTCGTTCAGATACGATTCAATCACGTCGTCGCCGATATATTCGATCAGTCCGCGGTTGACCGCTTCCTCAAAATCCATGCGTTTGATCCCGGTGAATACGTCGATCCCGTTCATGATCGAAAGCACGTAGTCGGCGGCATCCAGCCCCAACTGGCAACCGTCGCTGCCGTAGGCCTTGTAGCCGTTGTATTTGGCGGGATTGTGACTGGCGGTCACAACAACACCGGCGTCACAGTGCAGATACCGCACGGCAAAGGAAAGCATGGGCGTCGGCATCAGTTCTTTATACAGAAATACATGAATGCCGTTGGCGGCGAAAATGGTTGCCGCGTCACGGGCAAAAATATCCGATTTGATCCGGCTGTCATAGGCAATGGCGACCCGCCCGTCCGGATTGACCGAATTGACGTAGGCGGCAAGACCCTGCGTGGCTTTGCCGACGGTGTAAATATTCATGCGGTTGGTGCCGGCACCGATCACGCCGCGCAAGCCGCCGGTCCCGAAAGCTAAATCGGTATAAAAGGCATCGTTGATGGCTTCTTCGTCATCACGAATCCTTTTCAGTTCTTCAATCAGATCCGGATCAGCCGTTGCATTCTGACACCATAATTCATAAATTTCATTCATGTTATGACCCCCTATAAATATAATTATATTCTATATCTATATCAGCATTATGTCAATATATGATAGGCAAAATGTAGCAATTTATATAAATTTTTTTGCTTTTTGTGAAAAAAACTTGACATTCCGTTATTTATAATGTATTATAAACATATTGTAAAGAATTGACAATTGAATTTTGACGGGTGAAGTGTGCGTGGAAGACAGTTTGAACTTATCAGATGATACGTTGATCGAGGGGATCAATGCCGGTCATTATGAAATGTTTCAGCCGCTGTTGAACCGTTATATGCCGGTCGTCCGTTCGCTTGCGCGGGATTACGCACCGCATGAAAGCGAAGTGGAAGATTACGTGCAGGACGGGTCTATCGCACTGTATGCCGCCGTTCGGGATTACCGGCCGGGACAGGCATCTTTTTCCACCTTTGTACGGCTGTGTGTGAAACGCGCGATGATGGATGCCAACCGTGCATCCGGAAGGAAACGCCGTATTCCCAGGACCATGGTGTCTTCGCTGGATGAAACGCCTGAAATGGTCGGCGAAAAAAGCGCTGAAACGCTGTTTATCGAACGGGAAAGTTTCCAGTCGTTGGCGGATCATATCAAGGTCGATCTTTCGGGGTTTGAATACCGTGTGCTGTCGGCGTTTTTGGCAGGCGGCAGTTACGCCCAAATCGCCGAAGCGGAAAAGGTCACCGTCAAATCGGTCAATAACGCCTTGACCCGTATCCGCAAAAAGTTGCGGGAAATCCGGTAAAAACGCAGTTTGCGTTTTTCATATCATGCCCACGTAGTTTAGAAAAAAACGTCCGTTTTGGAAAACGGCGGTATCCAATCCGTCCGGGGTAAAAATCAAACGAGAGAGGTACAAAAAATGTTTGAGGACAAAACGTTAGTTTGCAAGGATTGCGGAGAAGAATTCGTCTTCACTGCCCGCGAGCAGGAATTCTACGAATCCAAGGGATTCGAAAATGAACCGCAGCGCTGCAAACCCTGCCGTGACAAACGCAAAAATGCCGGCCGTGCTCCGCGTGAGATGCACGAAGCCACTTGTGCTGCCTGCGGCGGTGTAGCAAAGGTTCCTTTCATTCCGCGTGATGACCGTCCGGTCTATTGCAGCGAATGCTTCGCCAAAATGCGAGAAGAAGAAGCAAACGAAGAAGCGGCTGAATAAGAACCGTCCAAACGTTTACCGGAACCAGCCGGGCTATTCGCAACGGGTCGAAAACTTGCTGATCGGCAG
>JAZRWX010000290.1:0-1385 GCA_045599905.1 Acutalibacteraceae bacterium | reverse complement strand
AACCATGGTTCCGTTCGATGTAGCTCCCAGACAGGGCGACACTTTCGACATTGAACTCGGCCGCTTAAAGGTTTTGACCGGTGCACCCGAAAACGTCGGTCAGTACTACGTTTACTTAAAGGTAAACGGCGAACAGATCATGAGCACCTATACGGCTGTTGATGATGAAAATTGCTACACCGCTACCGATGCCGATTGTGTTGTTGCCAACGAAATGTTCTTCGCCGACTGGGGCGGAAACGGAAACACGATTTCCGATATTCCGGTTGTTGAAGAATACGAAGCTTATGATGACATTACCTTTGACGAGTTGATCGTCAATGGCAATTCAATGGCGAATCAGACCATTGACGGCGGCCAAAGCTATGAATACGTCGCCACTTCGCCCACCCATTCGCTCAAGCTTTCCTATCGCTGGATCCCGGGCGGCGACGCACTCAAATTTACCACCTTCATAGACGATTATGTCTATCCGTTCTGCTTTGCGGTAAAGACCCCGAATCAGGATGACTTCGGTGCAACGGCAGGCCCGAACGGTGCGTGGCACCTGGTTCCGTCCGATGCTTCCCTGAAAGTCGATATGGATACCCCCATTGTTGCCGGTCAGCCTTACGATATTGAACAGGGCCGCTTGAAGGTCGTTAATGGCCCGAATGCCGGTAAATACTACGTTTATGCGAAGGTCAACGGTGAATTGATCGCTTCCTATTATTATAGTGGCGTAAATGCCGATGGCACCTACGGCGAAGGCACGGCTATGTCCAATCGCTTGATCATCAGTGCCGGTGCGGGCAACAAGTTTACCGCCACGCCGGTAGTGCAAACCTATGATACGTATGTCGACCTGACCGTTACCGACTTGATCCGCAACAACAGTTATGCGCCGGAAGAAGTCACTATCAACGGCGGCAACACCTTTACTTATAACCGCACTTCTCCGTCCTATTCCGCAGTTTTGAAATATCGCTGGATCGTTGGCGATGAAGCCAAATTCCAGATGTCCTTCGATAAGAACGGCGACGATATGAGTTATCCGTGCGGAATCTGGGTCAAGGGTCCAAATGATTCCGGCGCTGGGGCTACCGGTGCGGTTTGGTTCCGCCCCGGTATTGGCCAGCAGGTCGATTTCGCGCATGCTTATGCTACCGGTGAAACCGTTGACGTGGAATTCGGTCGTTTGAAGGTTATGAACGGCGCGAATGCCGGTAAATACTACATCTATTTGAAGATGGACGGTGTCCTTGTTGACCAGGGCTATATGGATATCGCCGACGGCACCTACCTGTCCGGCGCCGATACCGTTCAGCTTTCCAACACGGTTTTCTTCGCCGATTGGGGCGGCAAAAACAACAAGATCACGGCTGTTGAAAGCGGCAGTGAAGATC
>JAZRWX010000289.1:0-13335 GCA_045599905.1 Acutalibacteraceae bacterium | reverse complement strand
GGTATGATACTGAACGCGGGGAAGTGCCTCGAAAAATTCCTCTTTGCTGATGAAACGGCGGTAGTTGTTAATGCCGCACAGTTCCGAAAAGTCGCGCGCCAGTTTGGTTTCGTCGAAACCTTCGATCGTAAAGCCGACCGTAAAGGTCTTGTCGGGGCGCGCCACGCTGACAACGTAGGAAGAATCCACACCGCCCGAAAGATACGAACCGACTTCCACGTCAGCGGTGATTTGGTGATATTTGACCGAATTTTCCAGCGCGTCCTTGATTTGGCGGCGGTGTTCCTCGTAACCGAGGTCCTGCTTTTTGTATTCGATTTCAAAATAGGGCTTGGTTTCCATGATGCCGTTTTTATAAATGAAATAATGTCCCGGTTTCAGTTTGAATACGTTTTTGAAAAAGGTCTCTTCAAAAACGGAATACTGGAACACCAAAAACATTTTCAGCGCTTTCCGGTTGACTTCCTTGACAAAATCGGGATGATCCAGCATTCCTTTGATTTCGGAAGCAAACATGAATTTGCCGTCATTTTTGTAATAATAAAACGGTTTGATACCGAAATAGTCCCGTGCGCCGACAAATTCGCCGGTCGTCTTGTCGTAGATGACAAACGCGAACATACCGCGCAGTTTGGCGAACAGTTCACAACCATATTCCTCGTATCCGTGCAGGATCACTTCGGTATCGGCGTTCGTTTTGAAAACGTGCCCCTGTTTTTCCAGTTCGACACGCAGTTCTTTGTGATTATAGATCTCGCCGTTGAAAACAATGACCTTTGTGCCGTCTTCGTTATAGATCGGCTGGTCACCGCCTGCCAGGTCTACAATGGACAACCGGCGGAATCCCAAAGCCGCCACTTCGTCGGTAAAATAACCGTCGCTGTCCGGGCCGCGGTGGATGATCCGATCCGCCATTTTTTCAACAATCGTTCTTTTTTCTTCCGGGCTTCTCCCGTCGGTAAAGCCGACAAATCCACACATTTATGAATCAACCTTCCAATATCCGTTTTTATATTCTTTGAAATATTTTAAATTGCGCTTGGCAAAATAAAGTTTGCGTTTGAAATTTCCGTCCGCCTTGTAGTAAAGCGGATTGACCGGCTTTGCTTTCGCCCACAGTTCCAGTGCCTTTTTGCGATAGTCGGCGTTCTGTATATATTTTTTTGCGATCCCTTTCGGTACGAACGAAAGCAGTATTTCGTCCTGCAACAATCCGTAATCGGGGCGCTTATCATAAATCAGGTCGTCGATCAGCAACTTCACGGGGTTGCACCCGAGCGGGCAGATATAATAACTGCACCGTCCCTGGCGGGCGTTGATTTCCAATACTTTGAATTTTCCGTCCCGACGGTCATATTTCAAATCGAATTCGGCAAAACCGCAGTATCCGATCGATTCCATAAACGTGCGGATCTTGTCGGTGATCTCTTTGGTGCCGCCGAACTGATTATAACCGTTGATCAGAACCGCGGCGTTTCCGACCATGGAACGGGTGTGTTCCTGCAATCCGATCTGTGCCAGCGTACACATCCGCACCTTTCCGGTGGAATCACAGTAGACGACCGCGTCGAACAGATTGCTGTCATCCCCGGGAATAAAGTCCTGAATGATCAGCATATCGTCATAACCGCCGCCGCGGACACGCTCGACCGTCTGTATAAGATCTTCACGGTTTTCGATCTTGTAGATCTTGTTTTTCCCCTCAAAGGTCAGGTGATTATACAGAATGACGTTGCTGGGTTTGATAATGACGGGGAAGGTCAGCGTTTCCGGTATCTCACCGCCGGCCTTGCAGTCGTAATATACGGTCGCCGGCAGGTCCAGAATCGAATCGGCATAGGTCTTGTAAAACAGTTCTTTATACATGAACGTGTCGATCAGTTCCGCTTCGGGATAGTTGAAAACAAATCCCTCGTTTTCCAGCTTTTCACGGTTTTTGGCAATGAATCCGGCATAGGTTTCATTGGAACTGATCAGCAGGGTCTTTTTGTCACCCAGTTCTTTTTTGCACCAGAATACAGCGTTCAGAAAACCGATTTCTTCCCACAGATCGGGGAAATAACGGATTTGCAGAATATTGCTGTATGCCGTGTAGGAAAGAGGGGCTTTGCCAACAAGCGTGGCTTTGATATGATACAATTCATGGAAACAGCGCGCCATGTAATAGGCATTTGCGTCTGTTCCGATGATCAGAACGTTAAAGTCCATAATAACTCCTTATGTTTCGTAGATGCGTTCTACCCGTTCGGTAATGCCGGTCAGCACCTTGTAGGCGTTGGTACCGGCGTCGGCTGCGGCGGAACGAATCGGAATTTCGTTGCCGAAAATTTCCACTTTATCGCCCACTTTTACCGAACTGTCGACTTCTACCGTGATCATATCCATACAAAGTTCGCCTAAAATCGGGCAGTCTTTTCCGCTGATTTTTACTTTGCCGAAATTTTTCATTCCGTCAAAGTAGCCGATGGCGAGTGTGGCAACGGTCATATCCGTTTTGGCGATGTATTCAGCGCCGTATCCCACAAATTCACCCTTTTTCACCGGTTTGACCGCCAAAACGGTACTGTAAAGCGAAAAGGCGGTTTTTAAGTTCAGATTGTTGCGGAAGTGGCAGGGACTGATGACCTGCTTTTTTAACAGTAAATCATGTTTGAGTTTGCGCAAACCGGTCGGCTCGGCGGTACTCTGACCGAACCCGTACATACAGATGCCCAGACGCACACCGTTGACAAATTCCGATTTATCGTGCCGCACCATCGTCAGGGAACGGTCAGCGTGGACGATCGGGATTTTTTCAAGGTCGATATCCTCGGTCAGTTCGCAAAAACGCGCCAACTGGCGGTCATAATACGGATCATTGGTACCGCCCGTCGCAAAGTGGGTATACAATCCTTCGATCGTAACGTTTTGATTCCGCGGCAAACGGAAAACGGCGTTCAGTTCCTCTTTATCTTTGAAGCCCAGCCGGTTCATGCCGGTATCGGTTTTGATATGCACTTTGACCGGCAGGGTAACCGTTTCGCAGATTTTTTGATAAGTTTGCAGACTGTCCGCGGTCAGCGAGATGTTCAGTTGGGCGGCCTTATCCCAGAATTCCGGGACGGTGGGTTCTAAACACAAAACCGGAACGTCGGAATTGAATTCCCGTACTGCCAGCGCTTCGTCGGCAGTGGCGACCGCCAGATAATTGATGCCGCCCGCGATCAGCGCGTTGACAACGTGGAATCCGTGCCCGTAGGCATTTCCTTTTACAACACCGAAATAGTATTTGAAATCGGGATAATTATCACGAATGTTCCGTACGTTTTCGGTCAAAACGGTTTCGTTGATCTTAGCGTAAGTGTTTCGGTACATTTTAACATCCTTTCGTCAGTTGCGCCGGCGTGAAACCATGGTCAGCAGACGCAAAAGCTGGGCAACCGAAGTAATGACGGCGGCAACGTAGGTCATGGCGGCGGCAGTCAGCACTTTTCGGGCGCCTTTGACCTCGTCGTCGGCAGTCAGTAAATTGTAATTTCTGATAACGTCTATGGCACGGTGCGAGGCATTGAATTCGACCGGCAGCGTGACCAGCTGAAACAGTAATACGGTACTGAACAGAATAATACCGACGTACGCCAGCAGATCGGAACCGAACAGCAGTCCGATCAGCACAAGCGGTATGGAGATCTGTGAGCCGAAATTGCATACCGGCAGAATGGCACCGCGGATTTTGATGGGAACATAATTCTGTGCGTGTTGGACGGCGTGCCCGGCTTCATGCGCAGCAACACCGACCGCGGCGATGGTTCGGCTGTCATATACCGAATCAGACAACCGGATCACGTTGGCCGTCGGATCGAAATGATCGGTCAGTTCACCGGCGACCCGTTCGATCCGTACGTTGTAAACGCCGTTCAGTTCCAGCACACGGCGAGCGGCATCGGCGCCGCTTAAAGTACAGAATTTCTGTGAATATTTAGAAAAAGCGGATTTAACTTTGATTTGCGCGAACAGGGAAATCAGCAATGCCGGGAGCATGAAAAGAATATAGGTGCCGTAATAATCCAAACCGTAAAAATGCATAATAGTCCTCCGAATTCAAAATATACCGACTTTTAAGTATACCTCAAAACCGTCTGCTTATACGTTAAAGCGGAACAAGACGATATCGCCGTCCTGCATGACGTATTCTTTGCCTTCACTGCGTACCAGTCCTTTTTCTTTGGCGGTCACCATATTGCCGCCGCAGGTATTGATAAAGTCGTCAAAGGCAATGACCTCGGCACGGATAAAACCGCGTTCAAAGTCGCTGTGGATCTTGCCGGCGGCCTGCGGTGCTTTGGTACCTGCGGTGATGGTCCATGCGCGGACTTCCGGTTTGCCGGCGGTCAGATAGGAAATCAGACCCAACAGACGGTAACAGGTTTTGATCATGCGGTCCAGTCCTGAACGTTCCAGACCGAGTTCCGAAAGGAACAGGGCTTTTTCTTCATCGTCAAGATTGGAAATTTCCGCTTCCAATGCCGCGCAGATCGGCAAAATTTCCGCCTTTTCGGTTTCGGCGATCTTCTTTACCGTATTGTAATGGGTGTTGCTTTCAATGCCGCCGATAAAATCGTCCTCACTCATATTGCAGGCGTAAATGACCGGCTTTGCGGAAAGCAGCGGGGTGGTATCCAGCACTTCCTGCTCGGTATCGCTGTTGATGTCAACGGAACGTGCCGGCAGACCTTTTTCAAGATGTTCATTCAGCCGGGTCAGGAAATCCACTTCCGCTGCCAGACTTTTGTCGCCCTTCATGGCTTTCTTCGCACGGTCCAGGCGGCGGCTGACGATTTCCATATCGGAAAAGATCAATTCCAGATTAATGGTTTCAATATCCCGCGCCGGATCGACCGAACCTTCAACATGGATCACGTCAGTGCCTTCAAAACAACGCACAACGTGAACAATGGCATCCACCTCACGGATGTTTGCCAAAAACTTGTTTCCCAAACCTTCACCTTTGGAAGCGCCTTTGACAAGACCGGCAATATCAGCAAATTCAATGACCGCGGGGGTGAACTTGTCCGGGTCGTAAATTTCCGCCAGTTTTTCCAGACGTTCGTCCGGCACGCTGACCATGCCGATGTTCGGCTCGATGGTGCAGAAGGGATAGTTTGCGGACTGTGCGCCCGCGTTTGTGATCGCGTTGAAAAGTGTGGATTTGCCGACGTTGGGCAATCCGACCATACCTAATTTCATAATACATCCTCCAAAAGGTAAAATCTGCCTTATAAATATCTTGATTATTATATAATTTTTCATTTCGTTTTACAAGTATTTAGATAAAAAAAATAAAAAATATTTCAAAAATACTTTTCAAAAACTGAAAAATATAGTATACTATAAAATAGCGTAATTTCGCTCTGTTTCAAATTTGTTGAAAGGAAGTAGGATATATGCGAAGTAATTACACCGTTTCGCTGGAAAAGATCATGGAAGAATTTTCGCTTGAAACGATTTTTCTTCCCGAAAATGTCGCGGATGTTTTGATCGCCACCGCCGAAATCAACCGACCGGGGTTGCAGATGGCGGGTTATTATGAATTCTTTGATGCTGACCGGATTCAGATCATCGGCATCAGCGAGGACAGTTTCTTAAAACGCTTTACCGAGGAAAAGGCAGTTGCCAGACTGGAAGAGTTTTTCTCAAAAAAACCGCCTGCCGTGATCGTGGCACGGAATCTGCCGGTCTCCGATTCATATATCAAAGCGGCCGAAAAATACGGGGTCGCGTTACTGCGCACCGCCGAATCCACTTCGGATTTCACGTCGGCGCTGATCGCTTATCTGAATCTGCATCTGGCACCGCGCATCACTCGCCACGGTGTTCTGGTCGAAGTGTACGGTGAAGGTATTTTACTGTTGGGTGAAAGCGGCGTCGGTAAAAGTGAAACCGCTATCGAACTGATCAAGCGTGGACACCGTCTGATCGCGGATGACGCTGTGGAGATCCGCCGCGTTTCCAATAAATCGCTGGTCGGCAACGCACCCGATAACATCCGTCATTTTATCGAACTTCGGGGAATCGGCATTATCAACGCCAGCCGTATTTTCGGTGCCGGCGCGGTCAAACTAACCGAAAAGATTGATCTGGTTATCAGCATGGAACCGTGGGACAGCAATAAAACCTATGATCGGATCGGGTTGGATAATCAGACTACCAGTATTTTAGGTCTTGATATTCCGTCTTTGACCATTCCGGTTCAGCCCGGACGAAATCTGGCGGTAATCATCGAGGTCGCCGCCATGAACAGCCGTCAGAAAAAACTCGGCTATAATGCGGCGCAGGATTTGTTACACCGTTTGGGTATGGACGATCAGGGAACTGACGTGCGTACCGAAGAACTTTATTAAGATAAAAGGAGAAATTAAAATGTACAGAGTTGGAATCGATTTGGGCGGAACAAATATTGTTTCGGGTGTGGTGAATGAAAAGTTTGAAATTGTCGGCAAAGGAAAGGTAAAGACCGCTTTCCCCAGACCGATGAACGAAATTGTCGATGATATGGCAAAAACCGTTTATATGGCGGTGGAAGATGCCGGACTGACGCTGGATGATATTGATGCGTTCGGCATAGGCGCGCCGGGATCGATCGATCCGGAAAACGGTGTCGTTGTTTATTCCAACAATCTCGGCTTTTTTGATCTGCCGCTGTGCGAGGAACTGAAAAAACGTACCGGCAAGGATTTTTATGTTGAAAATGACGCCAATGCCGCCGCGTACGGTGAATATATTGCCGGCGCGGGGAAGGGAACGAAGAATTTTGTTGCCGTCACGCTCGGAACCGGTGTCGGCGGCGGCATTATTTTGGACGGTAAGATCTATTCGGGAAGCAACCACGCCGGTGCTGAACTCGGTCATACGGTCATTCAGGTGGGCGGCGAATGCTGTTCCTGCGGCCGTCACGGCTGCTGGGAGGCGTATGCTTCGGCAACGGCGCTGATCCGTCAGACCCGTCAGGCAATGGAACGTTATCCGCACGGTCTGATGTGGGAACTCTGTGACAACTCTCTCGATAAGGTCAGCGGAAGAACCGCTTTTGAAGCGATGCGCCGCGGCGATCCGATCGGGCGTATGGTCGTAGACCGTTACTGTGAATACGTTGCCGTCGGTATTGCCAATATCGTAAATATTTTCCAACCCGACGTTGTGTGCATCGGCGGCGGTATTTCCAACGAGGGTAAGACCCTGACCGACCCGATCTGCGTGTTTGTCGAGGGTGAAAACTACGGCCGTTATATGACGAAAAAGCCGGAGATCCGTCCGGCAACGCTGGCAAACGACGCCGGCATCATCGGTGCCGCGTATCTTTGCGAACTGTACCGCAAATAAAGAAGAACGGGGGATTCCCTTTTGAAACAGTTTTTGGAAATTCTGGAACAGAAAAACATTCCTTTTACATTGCAGGAACCCATGGGCAGACATACGACTTTCCGCATCGGCGGAAATGCCGATGTTTTTGTCAGCGTGTCTTCCCCTGAACAACTGAAAACCGTTCTTTCGGCGGCAAAAGAAAACCGGGTACCGACCTTTTGTCTGGGACGCGGTTCCAATCTGCTGGTTTCGGACGACGGGATCGAGGGTGCCGTGATATCGTTGGGTGAGATGTGCGAGATCCACCGCAACGGAAACCGCATCACCTGCGAAGCCGGTACGCCTTTGTCGGCACTTTGTCTGTTCGCGCGGGATGAATCGCTGTCGGGGCTGGAATTTGCTTACGGTATTCCCGGCAGTGTCGGCGGCGCGCTGTTTATGAACGCAGGCGCGTACGGCGGTGAAATGGCGCAGGTCGTTACCGCGGCAATAGCCATTGATCCGGACGAGGAAGAGCATATTCTGATGGCAGATCAGATGGCGTTTGGCTATCGGACCAGTATCTTTCGTGAAAACGGATGGATCATCACCTATGTAACGGTTGAACTGGCACCGGGAGACAAGACGAAGATCACCGAAAAAATGGAAGATCTGATGGGACGCCGGAAGGCAAAGCAACCGCTGGAATTCCCCAGCGCCGGCAGTACTTTCAAGCGCCCGACCGGATTCTTTGCCGGTGCGCTGATCGAGGAAAACGGCCTGAAAGGCGCCGCGGTCGGCGACGCGCAGGTCAGTGAGAAACACGCCGGGTTTATTATCAATCGCGGCAACGCCACCGCAGAGGATGTTTGCGGACTGATTGCTCACGTTCAGGATGTCGTGCAGCGTGCCAACGGGGTATTACTGGAACCGGAAGTGATATTTGTCGGTCGGCATTCAGACGATTGAATATGCAAAGGAGGCGCAAACGGTGTCGTTTTGTGCTGATATCAAAAATGAATTGACCGCGATCCGTATACCGCAAGCGCTGCGCCGACCGCTGACTTACGGCTTTTTGCTATTCGGCCGTGCTTTTTCTTTTCGCCGCATTTCCATGCAGACGGGGAACGAAACGGTCGCGAAGTATTATGCTGATCTGCTGAAAATGACCTACGGCGCGGAAACCGTATTGGTAACCGGCGGCGGAAAGCGACCGACTTTTCGGGCGTCTGTGCCGAACGAAAGCGACCGTTTGCGCATATTGGCGGGATATGATTTCGGGATCGACGAATCGCCGTTCCCGGCGGAGATCCTATCCGAAGAAAAAGCCGCCGCTGTGTTTGTGCGCGGCGCTTTTCTCGGCTGCGGAAATATCAGCGATCCGCAAACCGGATACCGGGTGGATTTTTCGGTGCGTGACCTGCCGCGTGCCGAGGCGCTGCGCGATTTGTTGAGCGCACACGAGATCCCGGCATCCCTTTCCAAACGCGGGACGGGCTATGTCGTATATCTGCGGAAATGTGACGCGATCATCAATCTGCTTACCTGGATGGGTTTATCCGACCGCAGTCTGGAACTGATCGAAACGACCATCCTGAAAAGTGTCAAAAACAATATGAATCGGGCGCGTAATTGTGATAACGCCAATATTTCCAAAACGGTCGAGGCATCGATCCGTCAGCGCACGGCGATCGCCTATTTGCAGGAAACGGGACGTTTGGAAACTTTGCCGCAGCCACTGTATGTCGCGGCGGTTCTGCGACGTGATCATCCGGAGGCGACACTGCACGAACTTTGCCGGTTAAGTCCCGAACCGATCACGGTTTCGGGGTTGAATCACCGTTTGTGCCGCCTGACCGAATTGTACGAAGAATATAAAAAATAATTTTTTACGATAGAAAGAAAAAGGGGGGAGTCGCGTGGACTTTGTGCATCTGCATCTGCATACCGAATACAGTTTGCTGGACGGTTGCTGTCGAATCGAACAACTGTTGGACGCGGTCGCGGCCAAAGGGCAGAAAAGTGTCGCCATTACCGATCATGGCGTGATGTACGGTGCGGTCCAATTCTATAAAGCCGCCAAAAAGCGCGGCATTCACCCTGTGATCGGCTGTGAGGTTTACGTTGCGCCGCGCAGTCGGTTTGATAAGCAGCGTGCGCTGGACGCCGAATATTCCCACCTGGTTCTGCTTTGTGAAAACGAAACGGGCTACCGGAATCTCATCAAATTGGTGTCACTCGGATTTGTCGAGGGCTTTTATTCCAAACCGCGTGTCGACCGTGAACTGCTGGAACAGTATCATGAGGGTTTGATCGCGCTTTCAGCGTGTCTTGCCGGGGAGATTCCGCGTGCTTTGCTTCGCGGCGATTACGATTCGGCGCGCGAAACCGCCCTTTGGTATCGCCGGACATTCGGCGCTGAAAATTACTTTATCGAATTGCAGGATCATGACCTGCCGGAGCAGGCGAAGATCCGCCCGCTGCTGTTGAAACTGGCGGATCAACTGAATATCGGACTGGTCGCTACCAACGACGTGCATTATGTTGAAGCGGATGACGCGTTTATGCATAAGGTACTGTTATGTGTTCAGACCGGATCGAAAATCAACGAGAAAAACCCGATCGAATTCAAGACCGACGAGTTTTATCTGAAAACGGCGGAAGAAATGGCGGCTCGCTTTTCGGATGTACCGCAGGCGCTTGCCAATACGGTGAAAATCGCCGAACGCTGTCAGGTGGATTTTGAATTCGGTCATATCAAACTGCCGTTTTTTGATACCGGCGGAATGGATCATGCCGAATATTTCCGCGCACGCTGTCTGGAAGGGGCACATAAAATTTACGGCGAAACCCTGCCGGCGGCTGTGACCGAACGGTTGGATTATGAACTTTCGGTCATTCAGAAAATGGGTTATGTCGACTATTATCTGATCGTCTGGGACTTCATTCGTCACGCAAAGGAACAGGGCATTCCGGTGGGACCGGGAAGAGGTTCCGGCGCGGGCAGTCTTGCCGCGTACTGTATAGGGATCACGGGGATCGACCCCCTGCGCTATAATCTGCTGTTTGAACGTTTCCTCAATCCCGAGCGTGTTTCAATGCCGGACTTTGATATTGATTTTTGTTATGTAAACCGACAGCGCGTCATTGATTATGTGACCGAAAAGTACGGAAGTGACCGCGTGGCGCAGATCGTCACGTTCGGAACCATGGCGGCACGTGCGGCGATCCGTGACGTCGGACGGGCGCTGGATATTCCGTATAATCTGTGCGACCGTATCGCGAAACTGATCCCGCAGGCGAACGGTATGACCATTGACCGCGCGATGGAAAGTTCAAAGGAACTGCGTTCGCAGTACGATGGGGACGAGCGTGTCCGGCAGTTGATCGATATGGCGCGTCGTGTAGAAGGAATGCCGCGCCATGCTTCCACCCATGCGGCAGGAGTGGTCATTTCCGACCGTCCCGTCAGCGAGTACGTGCCGTTAAGCGTGAATGACGATGCCATTGTCACGCAGTATACCATGACCGAACTGGAAGAACTGGGTCTGCTGAAAATGGACTTTTTGGGTCTGCGAAACCTGACGGTCATTGCCGATACCGAAAAGATCGTGCGGCTGGACGATCCGGATTTCTGTGTGGAAACGATCCCGATGGACGACCCCGAAACTTTTCAAATGCTTGGAAAAGGGCTGTCGGAGGGCGTTTTTCAGTTTGAATCGGATGGTATGAAAAACGTATTGCGGCGTTTCGGGCCGGAAACGCTGGAAGATCTGATCGCCATTCTTTCGCTGTACCGACCGGGCCCGATGGATTCTATTCCGAAATATATCCATAACCGACACCATCCGCAGGACGTGACCTATGATACGCCATTGCTGAAACCGATACTGGACGTGACTTACGGCTGTATCGTGTATCAGGAACAGGTCATGCAGATCTGCCGCGCGTTGGCGGGTTATTCACTGGGACGTGCCGACGTGGTACGGCGTGCCATGGCAAAGAAAAAACACGCTGTTATGCAAAAAGAGCGCACGGCGTTCATATACGGTGAAAAGGATGAATCGGGCAGCGTTTTGTGCGAAGGCGCCATTGCACGCGGTGTGCCGGAAGAAGCGGCACAGAAGATTTTTGACGATATGTCGGCGTTCAGTTCGTACGCTTTCAATAAATCCCATGCGGCGGCATACGCGCTGGTCGCGTACCGCACCGCTTATCTGAAATGTCACTATCCCGCGGCGTATATGGCGGCTTTGCTGACCAGCGTGCTGGACAGCGCCGGGAAAATCGCGCAGTATACCGCCGAATGCAAACGCATCGGTATCCCGATTTTACCGCCCTCCGTCAATGAAAGCGGTGAATCTTTCACCGCGGTGTCCGGCGGCATCCGTTTCGGGTTGCTGGCGGTCAAAAATCTCGGTCGGGGTGTGATTGAGCGACTGATCGGTGAACGCAAAAACGGCGCGTATACCTCAATGTATGATTTTTGTCTGCGCAACGCCGGAAGAGAACTGAACCGCCGTGCCGTGGAAGGATTGATCAAAAGCGGCGCGATGGACGGGTTGGCGGATAACCGGCGGCAAATGTTGTGCAATCTGGAAAGAGTGCTTGCCGCGGCGGAAGAAAAACAGCGTTTCTCCGGCAACGGACAGATGAATCTGTTCGGTGACGCGTTTTCCGGTGAGCCGGAACTGGAAAAAATGGAAGAAATGGAAACCGCCCAACGGCTTATTTTTGAAAAAGAGGCCACGGGTCTGTATCTTACGGGGCATCCGATCGAAGCGTATGCCGGTTTTATAGAACGCGGCCGTTTTATACGGATCTCCGATTTGACCAACCATCGTCTGACCGACGGTAAACGGGTGACGGTCGTGGGTGTTATCAGTAATCTGCGCACGCGCCAGCTGAAAAACAAAAGTATTATGGCAACGGTCGATTTTGAAGATCTGACCGGCATGATCGGGGTAACGATGTTCGGGGATACCTGTTCACGCTACCGTCAGCTTTTGAACGACGGCACGGTCGTTCTGCTGACCGGGCGCGTTTCCGAACGGGAAGACCGGGATGCCGAACTGGTCTGTGACCGGCTTGAAGCGATCCCACCGGATGCCGAAAACGTGTCCGCCCCGGTAAAAAAAGTGCGTCCGGGGCTGTATCTGCGTGTGGAAAGTCTGTCTTCACCCGTTGTGACAAAACTGCGTGAGGCACTTTCACAACACGGCGGTGAAACGCCGGTAATACTGGTTTGTGATGATACGGGAAAACGTCTGCAATCCCGCGAGGGTGCCGACTGTTCCGAAAACAGTGAACTTTTGCCGATTCTGGAATCATTATTGGGGAAAGATAACGTTAAACTGGTAATTTTGGATTGAATTTTACTTTTTTCAATTTTTTGTTGCAAATTTCGGTAAAATATAGTATACTGACTTTTGATACTTTTTGAAGTTGATTTGGAGATGATTTCTATATGAAAAAAATTGGAGTTCTGACCAGCGGCGGAGACGCGCCCGGTATGAACGCGGCGGTTCGCGCGGCGGTTCGTACCGCAATTTCTTTGGGAATGACCGTAAAGGGGATCCGCTGCGGTTATAACGGTCTGATCGAAAATGATATGATCGATCTGGACGCCGGCTCGGTATCGGATATAATCCAGTACGGCGGCACGTTCCTTTATACCGCGCGCAGTCCCAAGTTCAAGACCGAAGAGGGAATGCAGGCGGCGTTGGAAACCTGTAAAAAAGAGGGGATCGAAGGAATCGTTGTTGTCGGCGGTGACGGCTCGTACCGCGGCGCCCGTGATTTATCCGAGCGCGGCATTCCTTGTGTCGGTATTCCGGGTACGATCGATAACGATATTTCTTCCACCGATTATGCGATCGGCTTTGATACCGCTATGAATACGGCAATGGAAATGGTGGACAAGCTGCGTGATACCATCAAGTCTCACGACCGCTGCAATGTGATCGAGGTAATGGGACGTCATGCCGGTCATATTGCTTTGCAGATGGGAATCGC
>JAZRWX010000288.1:0-5913 GCA_045599905.1 Acutalibacteraceae bacterium | reverse complement strand
TGATTTCCACGACACCTGCCAACAGGACCAACTGAATGATGGTCGGAATGGTGGAAGCCAGCGGATGGTATTTCTTTTCCTTGAACAGTTTGGACTGTTCTTCCGCGATCATATCTTTCTGACCGTAATATTTCACCTTGATGAAGTTGATATCCGGCTGGATCTTGATCATGGTAATAGAGTTGAAATACGTCCATAACGAAACCGGCAGTAAAACGATTTTACTGCACAGGGTGAACAGAACGATCGCCCAACCGTAGTTGTTGCATATTCCGTAACACCAGTCCATGATCCAACCGAGAGCATCGTATAAATAGTGCATGTTAGTTCTCCTTAATCAGCAAAGATGTAAATCCGATAACGTACGTACGTTTTTTCGTGGAAAGTTTCATTTCATCTTTCGGAATATCGGGGAACCGGATATCGATATTCAGCGGTTTCCCTTTTTCGATCAGACTGACCGGGAATGTAAAGTCGATTCCGTTTTTCTGATTGTTTTTGGTCAGTTTTTTGCGATAAACCAATTCGCCGTTTACAAAGATCTTTGTACGAACGGACGGGAGCTGAATACCGCCGCACCCGATATGGCAGGAAAGATTTCCTTTGTCGGGCACATTGGTGATCGGGATCTGTAATTTGGCTTGCGGACCGTATAGTTTGGTGGAAAATCCGGTATTGTTCGCGAAACCTTTTACGGTATACCGGTTGGCGGTCGCTTCCGTCTTAAAGGAAAGTTCGGTGCCTAACTGATAGGGGGTGTCGATACCGTTCGGATCTTCGTGGGACTGAACTTTTATGATCTTGTCCGCATCACCTGCGTCGGCAAGAATACGGAACTGTTCCACCAGCAAGCGGCTGCTGCCGGAGGTGTTCAAGAAGAATTCACGCGGTCTTTCGTCATCCTCTTTCAGTGAAAGGAAATCACATCCGTAGGGTTGATCCGGCAGTTTTTTGTTGACCAGACCTACCAAATATATGGGCAGATCAAAGCCGGAAACCGGTGCGTGCGAAGGACGATATTCACCCGTGGCATTTGCCGCCTTGAAAAGGAACGGAATGTTCTGCCATTTCTGCTGTTCGCCGTGGTCTGCCGTAATAATGATGTTGGCTGAATCATACAGTCCCTGCTTTTTCAGGTCGTCCATCATTTTGTGTACGCCGAACATCAAACCTTCGACCTGCTCGGCGCGGGTACTGTCTTTTTTGGGCTGCGCCCGGCTGCCCAGCTTGTACGGGGAATGCGCGCCTTCCAGATGGTATACGCGCAGTGTTTTTGAAAAATTTTTATTGATTTTGAATCCGGATTTGAACGCGGAACGGAAGAATCCCGCATCGTCTGAAATATATCCGGCACCTTTTGCCGCGTTGAATTCCGATGTCGGCATTTCAAAACGCTTTTTGAAGATGTGCGGCGCGAATTTGAAGAGGGTCAGTTTATAAAGCTTTTTGGCAAGTGTAAAGTGTGAACCGATCAGACTGCCGGTCTTGAAATTTTGTACGTAATCGGCGGTTTCTTTGGAAAAGAACTCGGTTTCGCTGTAAACCCGAACGTCCACGCCGGCCTTGCTCATTGCCGATAAGGCGTTTTCTTTGGACCAGATATCCGAAAGGTATTCCGAATAGAGTTGTTCACGCAGGAACGGGCGGCCCGTAAACATGGCGGGAACGGCCAACATGGTTTTGGCGCCGGCGGCAACGGTGTTGCCGTAGTGGACGAATCCGTTCAGATCGTTGGGATAATCCGGATGATCGGCAAGGAATTCTTCGTAATACGTTTCGTCCAGCGTATCCAGAATAAAAATGATGGTATTATCTTTTTCCGCCAGTTCAAACATTCCGTCGGTTGTGATGACCAGATTGCCCGACGCGCTCGGTTTGTAGGAAATGGATTGGGAAGCCAGCGCCGGGATCTGAATGATCAGCAGAAAGGCGGAAGCGATCGCCATGATCTTCTGCGCGGAAATTTTTTCGGCCTTTTTGATTTTGATCAAAAACGGGTTGATCAGGAAAGGCAGTGCCAGACAGATCAGCCATGCCGCCGTGTCAATGACGGCGTATTTGGTGTAATCCTGCCACCGGATGGCGCTTCCGTCCAAAACGCCCGAGCCGTAATTGATGTTGATGAAATTACCCTGCAAATAAAGACCAAGCGAAACGCCGAACAAAATCATCGCATAGATTTTTCCGCCCTTTTCCGGCAGAAAAACACCGAGTGCCAACAGCACTGCCAGAATCACGACCGAACAGATCAGAACGATTCCGATAACGGTCTCCAGTCCGAACCAAAGTTCCTGCGCGTTCGGCAGATACAAACTGAGCGGTCCGTATAAAAAGGTCGTGAACACGCAAAACAGCGCGATCGGCAGAATCAATTTCAAGCGGGATGTTAAGTTTTGATTAGTCTTCATAGTTATCATCCTAATAAATGGTAGAAATATATAATAAATAATAATATAACCAATACATTATAACAAGTCCGCGTCAAGTTGTCAATGCTTTGCAGGGCGATTGACTTTTCTTGCGCCTTTTAACAAAATTTGCAATCGGTAATAAAAAGCCGGAAACCCTTGAAAAAGAGCTTCCGGCGATACAGTATTCAATCAGTCGGCGTTGTTTTGAAGGTCTATTTCATCTAAAAAATAGGCGCGTGTATAGGCCGGCAGACCGGCAGAATCCAAAACGGTGAAGCGGATATATCCGTCGTTGCCGTGGACCGGGAAATCCGCCGTCGTCACAGTCAGTCCGGGGTCGGCGTATTTCACTTCCGCGTGGCGGCAGGCCGTCGTCATTGTAACACGGACAGCCGGTGAAAAAGTGATGTACGCACGACCGTCTTCTATGTAAAGATCACGGATCTGGGGTCCGCTTGACGCATAGTAATTGCCTTTTTTCAGCGCGTCGGTGATCGTGCGGTATTCTAATTTTTCCGCCTTGATCATGGAAAATCCGCCAAACGAACCGAACTGCGGCGTGCATTCCGGCGTGACGTTATGGTTGTCATCCGCCGCGGTACAGAAAATGCGCTTTCCGCAGCGCAGCATATCGTCATACACACGGTCGTTATATTCCGCGAAACCGGAACAATAACTTGAATAATTGCAGATCTCCATGGCATCCATGCCGTCGTAACGGGAATAATCGGAATAGTCTTCCAATGACCACGTCGGGTGGTTATAGGTCACGAAAAATCCGGCTTCTTTGAACTTCGCGATCATGTCGTTGATGCATTCCGGCGAATAGGTCCGTTCGTAGTCCAACTGATTTTCGTCAAAACAGACTTCGTCCTGATGCGCCGGCGCGTTTCCGAAGAGATATTTCGGATGATAAAGGGGTTGTATCTTCGTTTCCGGATCCAGCGCGATCATGGTCAGATGGCAGGCCTTGACGTAGGTGAAATCTTCGTGGATACTGTTGAGCCCTACCTCAAAAGCGTTCAGCGGCAGAAAAGAATCATCCGCCAGTTCGGGGTGCGGAATGAAAATATCGTGATCCGAAAACGCCACGGCGGAATACCCCCGCGCTTTATAGACCTGCTTGATCTCTGCCGGCGACAGCCGACCGTCTGAATAGTCGGAATGACAGTGCAGATTGGCTTTGAAATAAGTTCCTTCTTTCGGCAATAAATACTGTTTCATGACAGAACCTCCCGGTTTTTATTTTGACTGGTGTTGTGCGTTTTTTTGTTCTTGTCGGTATTTTATTGCTTGTATTATACTCCGGCAAAGCGGCTTTTGCAAGGCTTTTTCATAAAAACGCCAAATATTTTCCGTCGACGGAAAATCATAAAACCGGCAGGATCAAAAGCAAAAAAATTCCGCTTATTAGAACTGGAATTTACGCGTTTTGCTGTCATTTGAACACGCATAGCAAACCGGAAATCATTGAAAAAAAGCAAGTCTTTCGACTTGCTTTTTTCTGGCGTTCCCGGCGCGATTCGAACGCGTGGCCTTTCGCTTAGGAGTTCGAAAAGGTCATGCAGTTGCAATCCCTCACAGTACCCGGAAGAGCCGTATTGTTCGGTATTTTTTTGTTACGCCTCGTTGTTGTGTTATGCTATACCTGCTGATTTTATCTTGTTTCATGTTCTCTGCTTAGCAGGCAATTAGCCGAGCAAATAAAAAACGGGAAACGATAACAGTCCGATTTGATACCGTGCAGCACCCTGCGGCAATTGATGGTCACTTGGTTTGGCTTTTACTTTCCGAGGGGGACATTTTCATCCGCAAGATGCTTTTTCATTCTGACCAAATCACGGATATCAAAGGTATCGTCACCGTTGATATCAAGAACCGTTTCGTTTTCGGCATTTTTAAGTAACTCTGTTTTCAAACAGACCAAATCAAATGAATTGACCTGTGCATCAACGTTTAGATCCCCGACTATGGTCGGAATGATATAAACATATTTCTCGTCGTCGATTTGCTTGACACGGGCAGAATTTTCATCGCTTTCGCCGGCACGGATTGAAAGCCCTTTGGCAATTACAATTTCACTGCCGTTACCGCCGAAGCCGCCGCCGATTCCTGCGGCACCCATATCGCCGACAGCTTTGATATTGCCGTCGCCGATTACAACCGCGCCGCCGTTACCGCCGAAACCGCCGCCGATTCCTGCGGCACCCATACCGCCGATGGCTTTGATATTGCCGCCGCCGATGATAACACTTCCGGCATTTGCAGTTTCATAATCTCCGCCTATTCCGGCATATCCTTTTTTACCCGTAGCAACAATACTGCCGACATTTTCGCCGGAAGACTGTGCGTAAATTCTCAATGTATTGTTTTCGTTTACCGTAATACCGTTTTTTGCCGTAAGCGTCACACCGTTTTTGAGGACGATGCTCACCTTTCCGAGAATTGTTATGCTTTCCTCAAACGTCATGTCGGCATTCACATAGTAAAAGCGTCCGTCCGTACCGCCGTTCATTGAGGACTTCGGGGTTGAGTAAGAATCGGCAACGTTGGCGTTCCCGTTTTCGTCGATATAATAGAGCAGCTTGCAGGTGTCACAAAATCCGTCTTCGTCGGTGTCGGTGTGACCGAACGACGTACCCGGAACCGAGAACTCCTCACTGTATACAGTTTCACTGAAAAGTGTTTCGTTGAATTCTGCTCTGTACTTGGCGACACGGTCGGTTGAGCAGGTGGCATCCTTTACCGTAACTTCGGTTCCTGCTGCAGTATATTCCGTCTTGTCGGGGGTAACCGTACTGTATAATTCTACGTGGCAAATGTTTCCATCCCAAGCATAACGGATACCGTCATAGGCATTTTTGCCGTCGCCCGCAAGCCATTCGTCGATATCGGGAATCAGCACCGTACACCCTTCGTCTTCGTAATAATTACCGCAATAGCATTGATAATATGAACGGTGACCGTATATGATTTCTCCGCTTTGGCTTACCGTTGCAGAGGTGAGCGGGTACTTGGTCTTATATTTATGTACCGTCTCGCAAGGCGTGACTTTCAGATACTTTTTACCCGTATATTTACTATTGGGCACGGCACTTTCTGCGTTTTGGCCTTCAACAATACTGTTTTTGCAGATATTGACGCGTACTGTAGTTGCAGGGAGGTGAATCGCAGCGTTACCTTCTTTGCAGTATGCTTCGACCGTACCGCCGTTGATATCGACCGTTGCTTTGTCGTATGCCGTACTCGCACCGAGGGCTGCTGTCTGAAAGTCGGAATACGCTTTTACAAATCCTCCGTTTATCACAACAGCGGTGGTATTTCCCGAAGACTCCATACCGCCGATTGCCGCACCTTTTCCTTCGCCGGCATGTGCAATAATGTTACCGCCGTTAATTATGACGGTGCCGCCCCCTTTGCCGGTCGCATAACCGGGGCCTATTCCGGATGAATACCACGGCACATTCCCGTTTCTCACATAATTATCCGAAACATAGATAAC
>JAZRWX010000287.1:0-1197 GCA_045599905.1 Acutalibacteraceae bacterium | reverse complement strand
GATCTTTGCCGGATCACCGCTTCCGCCGATTGCCTTCAAGGCTTCTGCGGCCGCCTTCAATGCGTTTTCAGCGCTTGTCTTTCCGCTGTTCGCGCCATTGTACTTTTCGGCCGGGACAAAACTTCCGTCGTTGCCGATAACAAGGTCGACGTCTTTTCCGTCCTTTCCTTTGCCTTTCAGTTTTTCTTCGACATGTTTTGTAAGGTCTTCACCCAGTAACGTTTTGATTCCTTCGTTGATCATAGATACTCCTTTCACCGCTGTTTTTTCCGTGACTTCCACACGCTTTGCGGTTCCGTCTGGTCGCCGGACGGTTACGGCTTGAATTTATATGAAAAAGACACCACCCGAAGGGGTGATGTCTGATTCAACGTGAATTCCTTGAAAATGCTGATTTTTCAAGGGTTTTGGCCGAAAAAACGACCTTCTATTTTCCGTTTTAAGCGACTTTTTTCAGTCGGTCGATATATTTATCGACCAGAAAACGGCATAATAAAACGCCGGCCAGGGACCGACGTCTTATTCGTCTTTGTGATACTTGCAAGAAAGGCAAGTTTGACGATTTTCTTTGCTTTTCGTTATTCCTCCCGGAAGACATTGTTCAGGTGCTTCGCCGTCCATAACAAGGACGGTGCAATAGCACGAATCGCCGTCTATTTCTTTTCCGGTAATAGGACATATAACGGTTTCCATTATTCAAACACCTCCATTGCTTCTTTTATCTTTTGATCATAGTCGGCGCGCGAAAACGCCGTGTTAATTTTGCCGAATTCGTTCGTGTAGGCGGCACCTTCGGCGGAATAGTAGTTTATTTTTATTCCGTCCCACCGGCGGCGCTTCAAAGAGAACTTCGCGTTTTCGATATACGATTTCGCTTGTTCAAGTGCGACGCCGTGGCGCGTTGCGTGGCCGTCAACAAAAGCCACCGTCGACACGTCGACGCTTTCCGGCGGTATTCTTATTGTGCCGCTTATTCCGGTTGCTTTTACCTTTTTGTAAAGGGCAAAGTCTTTCTTTGTCGCTTCCGGAACTCGGCCCTTATAGGAATATAGTCCTTTAAGTTCCGACCAGGCTTCCGGATCACCGTATTTGATAGCCTGGAAGGTGTCAGGGTCGGAAGGTGCGTCAGAACCCAGGCGTTCGGCGTAAGCGTCGAACTGTTCCAGGTCTGCCTTCCTATTATACGTCTTTTTGCGT
>JAZRWX010000286.1:0-4663 GCA_045599905.1 Acutalibacteraceae bacterium | reverse complement strand
GATCCAGAAGAAGACCATTGCGGCAATCACTAAAACCGTCGGCAACAGGCTGACCAGCCACGATCCCTCTCCGCCGCTGATATAGTTATAGGAAATATCCGGATTTTGTGCCAGTGCTTCCTCGATATCGGCGTGGAAAATGGTCGGACTGGCAATATTGTAAGTGCCTTTCTTGTTGTCCTTTTTGATATAATCCAGTTCACCACTGTAAAAATTCAATTCAAATTCCTTGATTTCACCGTTTTTGATCATGGTAACAATCTCGGAATACTTCGTCTTTTCCTGATTCCGATTCAGATTGGAGACGGCAAAAACGGCGCCCAAAAGCACAACTGCCGCAACAATGCAAATCAGAATATTTCTGCTGTTTTTCTTCAAGATTTTTCTCCTTTCAATCCGGAAAAATTATTTTTCGTAAACATGCGGTGCCAGAACACCGACATACGGCAGATTACGGTACTTTTCATCATAATCCAAGCCATAACCGACGACAAAAGCGTCCGGAATGACCTTGCCGACATAATCCGCAACGATATCGGATTTACGGTTTTCGGGTTTGTCCAACAACGTGCAGATTTTAATGCTGGCGGCATGACGATCCGCAAGCACATTCTTCAAATAAGCCAATGTAATACCGGAATCCAAAATATCTTCAACCAAAAGGATGTCGCATCCTTCCGGGTTGATGTCCAAATCTTTTTTGAAACGGACCACACCTGTCGTTTTAGTGCCGGAATAGGAAGAAACGGCCATAAAATCAATTTGACAATCGCAGGTTATTTCGCGCAGGAGATCGGAAAGAAAAACGACCGCGCCTTTCAGAACGCTGACCAAATACAGTTTTTTTCCGGCATAATCTTCCGAAATCCGTTTCCCTAATCGCTGACAGATTTCATGCAGTTCTTCCTTCGAAACCAGTACTTCCGCAATATCATTTTTTACATCCATTTCAACAATTCCCTTCAAAAGAAATTTCAAAAATCCGTTGAGTGGCATTCGTAACCGCACAGCGTTCGGCGACGCCCAACTTCGCCACCCAAACAATGCCTTTATCGTCTGCCAGAACCGGCAGATTCTTTCGCTCGTCAAGCGGAATGTGATACTCGTTATATAACTTTTTCAATGTTTTGGTGCCGCCCGCATTCAGCAGCCGATAAGCATCGCCGGCTTCACGGGTGCGTTCTTTCAAATTCCCCACTATTGTATCACAATCCAATGCATTTTTTAATAACAAATTGTGAATTTTTTGTTTTTCATCCGATGAATCAAGTGACTTTTCGAAAATTCTGATCTGAAAAGAGACTTCCTTTGTATCCGGCGATGTAAAAGTCAGTTTTTCGGCGGTGACCGAAGCAATCAACCCCTGCGGCAAACTGATTTTTCCACCCGACAAACAAACATCATACAACTGCTCACAATGGAAATAATCCATATCTGTTCCGCCGAATCGGTCAGCGATCATCCGCAGAACGCGTACCGCCACTGCTTTTGATACCGTATCGACAAAACCGACGGAACATCCGTGATTCGAAAATGAGAGATCGTGAAAAACGCCGTCAGCCAGCGCCTGCAACGTGTCACAGTCTTCTTTCAGAATCATGGAAGCACGCACCGCCGCAGTTTCCACCGAACCGTTCAGTTCCTTTAACACCGGAACGACCGCGTGGCGAATTCGGTTCCTGGCACAAAAATCCAACTGATTGGAACTGTCTTCCACAAACGGGACGTTGTTCTGCCAGCAATAGTTTTCCACTTCTTCACGCGTACAGAGCAACAGCGGCCGCACGATTTTTTCCCGTTTGATCGGAATTCCGCACAAGCCGGCACTGCCGGTTCCGCGTGTCAGATTAAGCAATACCGTTTCAAGGTTATCACTTGCCGTATGCGCCGTAGCGATCACGCCGCTGCCGGCGGAACGGTTCAAAAACGCGTACCGCAGTTCACGCGCGGCAGTTTCGATCCCCAGTCGGTTTTGTTCCGCATATACCGGCACGTTTCCGGTCTCGGTCAGGAATTCGATTCCGTTATCCGCGCAGAATTTTTCAACAAACCGCGCGTCACGATCAGCTTCTGCGCCGCGTATTCCGTGATTATAATGTGCCGCGCGCACCGTGATATGCAATCTTTCACGCAAATGCCAAAGCGCGTGCAGTAAGGTCATGGAATCCGCACCGCCCGAACAGGCGACCGTTACACAAGTTCCCCCGGAAAACAGCCCAAACCGGCGGTCGGCTTCCAAAATCTTTTCGGTAATCATCTGTAAACGTCCACCGAGGTAAATCGGGTATATTGACCGTCCCAATACATCTTGACCGTTCCGAGTTCACCGTGACGGTTTTTTGCGACGATGCATTCCGCATCGTTTGGGTTCGCGTGATCTTCCTCATCCGTTTTTTCATTATCGTAATAGGTATCACGGTACAGGAACAAAACGATATCCGCATCCTGCTCGATAGAGCCGGATTCACGCAGATCGGAAAGCATTGGCTTATGGGATTTCCCCTTGGTTTCCGTACCGCGGGATAACTGCGCACAGCAAATCACCGGCACTTTCAGTTCCTTGGCCATGATTTTTAAGTTACGGGTGATTTCACTGACTTCCTGCACACGGTTTTCGGTCGATTTTGCCGATTTCATCAAGCCGAGGTAGTCGATGATGACCAGATCGGGTGCTTTTTTCATCCGACGCAGTTTCGCCTTCATTTCGGGAACTGTGATCGTTGAGGTTTCGTCAAAATACAACTCCGATTTTGAAAGGTTTTCCCCCGCCTGCGCCAGTCTTGTCCACTCGTCGGCATCCAACTGACCGGTACGCAGTTTTGAACTTTCGATCCCGGCCTCACTGGAAAGCATACGCTGCGCCAACTGATCGCGTGACATTTCCAGAGAGAAAAAGCAAACCGTTTTTTTGGCGGTGACTGCAACGTTTCTGGCGATATTCAATGCAAAAGATGTTTTACCCATACCGGGGCGCGCACCGAGAATAATCAGATCCGAACGGTTCAGTCCAGTCAGCATACGGTCCAGTTCCCCGATCCCGCACGGAATACCGACATAATCATCCCGCGTTTCCGGATCGTTCATTTTTGTAAGACGGTCATAGGTTTCGTTCTGAATAACATCACGAATGTGGGTCAGGCCGGAAACTTCCCTGCCGGAGCGGATCTCATAAATCCGCTGTTCGGCGCTGTCCAGTAAAACACCCGAATCGGCTGTATTCTCATTGATGTCCTTAATAATACCGTTCGCAACGTTCATCAGTGCACGTGCGTAATAGCGTTCCCGCATGATCGCAGTATAGGACAAAACATTCGCCGCCGACGGAACCGTCTGCACCAGCTGGGTCAAATAAGTCTTACCGCCGGCTTCATCGTAAACGCCTTCCCGCTTCAAGCGTTCCAGAAGTGAAACAAAGTCGATACTTTGATTCAACTCATACATTGACGACAGCACGGTAAAGATTTCCCGGTGCTGCGGAATATAGAAATAATCAGCTTTGATTTCGTTGATGACCTCGGTAAAAGTTTTCGGTTCTACCAGAATAGAGCCCAAAACCGCCTGCTCAGCTTCAACCGAATACGGCTGCCGCAGGTCAGCATCCAAGACATACTGTTCTTCCTTCATAACTCACTCCGTCACTTTAACGGTTAGTTTTGCCGAAATTTCGGGGTACAGGCGAATTTCAGCTGTATAATCACCAAAATTCTTAATATCGGCAACAGTCATTTTCTTCCTGTCAATTTTGATTCCCAAACTATTGGCAATTTCCGCGGCGATTTCTTTGGAGGTCACACTGCCGAACAAACGGCCGGAAGTCCCGGCTTTGGCGTGCAATACAACGGTTTTCCCTTCCAGATCCGCAGCGGTGGCTTTTGCCGCGGCGATTTCTTCCTGCTTGTGGTGTTCTTTGGCGGCCTCGCGGTTTTTGAATTCCGACATTGCCGCGCTGTCCGCCTCGATCGCTAAATTCTTCGGAAACAGAAAATTACGAGCATAACCGTCAGAAACCTGACACAGTTCACCCTTTTTGCCTTTTCCTTTAACATCCGCTAATAAAATTACTTTCATACCAATTCATCCTTTCAACATATCCGGCTCAAAGTTCCATAATGATCGGCAGTACCATTGGACTGCGATGCGTTTTCTGGAACAGGAACCGTGAAACGCCATCTTTGATCCGGGTTTTGATCGTCGTATAATCACGAACATTACCGTACGCGCATTTATCGAGAATATCGCTGACAACGCACGTAAGCTCATTCATCAGTTCCTCTGACTCTTTTACATATACAAATCCGCGCGAAACTACATCCGGTCCGGATAATACCTCACGGCTTATTGCGTCAACGGTTACGGTCACTACGATGATACCGTCTTCCGCTAGATGTTTACGGTCCCGCAAAACGATACTGCCGACATCGCCGACACCAAGACCGTCGACCAATACCCGACCTGCCTGCACCGTTTCGGTGATCTTGATTCCCTTTTTGGTCAATTCAATCACGTTGCCGTTTTCGGCAATGACCATGTTTTTGGGATCAATTCCCATACTTTGCGCAACCTGAGTATTCTTATACAAATGCTTTTGCTCGCCATGTACCGGAATATAGTATTCCGGTTTTGTGACCGCCATCATCAGTTTGGTTTCTTCCTGACAGGCGTG
>JAZRWX010000285.1:0-4087 GCA_045599905.1 Acutalibacteraceae bacterium | reverse complement strand
AAAATTGCGTTTTTCTATTGCCAAACGGGAATTAGTGTGATATAATGCACTTCGTTACGGAGGCTTAGCTCAGTTGGCTAGAGTACCTGCTTGACGTGCAGGGGGTCATAGGTTCGAGCCCTATTGTCTCCACCAAAAACACCGAATCATCAGATTCGGTGTTTTCTTTTTATTTCAGTTCAAAAGCCGACCTGTAACAGGTCGGCTTTTCGTTTAGAACAGCGACATCTGATTGGTATCGGGCAAATCACCCAACGCGCCCAGATCGTCCAGCATTTGAATAATGGTTTTGGAAACACCGGCTTCCAAAGCAAAGTCTTCTTTCGAAATAAAGTTTTCTTTCTGCGCCGCTTCATAGATGGAATACGCTGCTTTTTCACCGACGCCGCCCAACGCACCGAACGGCAAACGCATTTTTCCGTTTTCAGGAATGAACTTTACCGCGTGAGAATGCTGAATATCAATCGGCAAAACCTCAATCCCGCGGGACATCATTTCGTTGAAAATCAGCAGGTTGTTATAGACGTCAAGTTCTTTTTTTGCCGCCTCTTTCCCCTTCGCCTTGATTTCAGCCATCAAACGGCGGACGGCATTATGCCCCTGGCACAGCGTCGGCACATCCACATCTTCGGGACGAGCGGTGAAATAAGCACAATAAAATTCAAGTGGTTTATGCACCTTAAACCATGCCAGCCGCAATGCCGCAATCACGTATGCCGCGGCGTGCGCTTTCGGGAACATATACTTGATTTTATGGCAGGAATCAATATACCATTCCGGCACATTGACCGCACGCATATCGTCCTCCATGGATTTCCAATCCTCTTTGGAGACCTTACCTTTCGCGACCAGTCCTTTACGCACGGTTTCGGTGATCTTGAACGCACGGGCCTCGTCCATCCCCTGCTGGATCAGGTACACCATGATATTATCACGGGTACCGATTACCTGCGAAATGGTACAGGTGCCGTTATCGATCAGATCCTTTGCGTTACCGAGCCAAACATCAGTACCGTGTGAAAGACCGGAAATCTGCAACAGATCGGCAAAGCAGGTCGGACGGCAGTCCAACAGCATTCCGCGGACAAACTCCGTCCCAAATTCCGGGATAGCGTATGTACCGGTTTTTGAGTCGATATCCTCCGGTGTAACGCCCAACGCCTCGGTCGAGGTGAACAGACTGTAAACAGCCGGATCACTCATCGGGATATCATTGATCTTTATGCCGGAATATTCTTCCAAATATTTATACGTGGTCGGTACCACGTGACCCAGTTCGTCCAATTTCAAAATCGTATCATGGATCGAATGGAAATCGAAATGCGTTGTCACGATATCTGACTTGACGTCATCCGCAGGATGCTGTACCGGACAGAAATCGTAGATCGTTTTATCACGCGGCACAACGATCATTCCGGCAGGGTGCTGACCGGTCGTCTGCTTGACGCCGGCTTTTTCCACCGTTGCCGCCAGACGGTTCAGTTCGGCATTGCTTAACGTCAGCCCCATTTTTTCCGCGTACGCCTTGACAAAACCGAACGCTGTCCGTTCGGCGATCGTCGAAATGGTTCCCGCTTTGAAAACGTTTTCCGAACCGAACAGAGTTTCGGTATATTTTTGAACCCGGTTCTGCACCTCGTCCGCGAAGTTCAAGTCGATATCAGGGACTTTATCACCTTTGAATCCCATGAAGGTTTCAAACGGAATATTGTGACCGTTTTGTTTCAAGTGGGTGCCGCAGTTCGGACAATCTTTTTCAGGCAGATCAAATCCCGATCCGTACGAACCGTCGGTAATAAATTCGCTGTACTGACAGTTCGGGCAGGAATAGTGCGGTTCCAGCGGATTAACTTCTGAAATACCTGCCATTGTCGCGGCAAAGGATGAACCGACCGACCCACGGGAGCCGACCAGATACCCCTGTTCCTCACTGTAAGCCACCAGTTTCTGTGCCGAAATATACATGATGGAATATCCGTTATTGATAATGGCATTCAATTCGCGTGTCAAGCGTTTTTCCACGATTTCCGGCACAGGATCGCCGTAAATACGATGGGCGTTATCCCAGCAAATCGTACGAAGCAGATCATCCGATCCCTCGATAACAGGAGGGAAATTACCGGGCGGTACCGGAACAACGTCAGCATCTACCATCTCGGCAATTTTGTTGGGGTTATCAATAACAAACTCTTTGGCGCGGTCGCCGAAATAAGCAAAATCATCCAGCATTTCATCGGTCGTTTTCAGGTACAGCGGCGCCTGGTTGCCGATATCGTCAAAGCCCTTCCCTGCCATGACGATCTGACGGATGATACCGTCCTGCTTCCTCAGAAAATGCACGTCACCGGTAGCCACGACGGGCTTACCCAGTTCGTCACCCAATTCAACCACTTTCCGGTTAAATTCCTGTATTACTTCGACCGACGTTACATGACGGAAACGATTCGGGGTAACAGCGCCGGTCTTTTTATCGACCTTATCCGGATCCCCCGACTCCCGTACCATGAACATATTATTCCCGATCGGCTGAATTTCAAGATAATCATAATAAGACGCGATCCGCACCAGTTCATCATGATCCGCACCGTTCACGATCGCAGTATACAGTTCACCCTGCTCGCAGGCGGAGCCCAAAATCAATCCTTCGCGAAGATCGTCAAGTTTACTGCGGCGTGTGATCGGGCGACCGTGAAAATCATGCAGATGCGCTTCGGAAACCAGTTTATACAGATTTTTTAAACCGGTCAGGTTTTTCACCAGAATGATCTGATGATAACGATGTTTTGCGATTTCCTTAGCGGTCATCCCCGAAATATCAACACGGGTATCGTCTACAAAATAGGCCTCTACCCCGTAAATCACCTTGAAATCCGGATCGGATTTACGGATTTTCGCTGCGGCGCCCGCCGCCGACGGAAACGCCTGTACCACGCCGTGATCGGTAATAGCAACGGCCTTATGTCCCCATTTATAGGCACGGTTGACGATATCCTCACCGGAGGACACCGCATCCCCTGCCGACATATTGGTATGGCAATGCAATTCTACACGTTTTTCGCCATCGTGCAGATCTTTTTCCTCATATTTTTGAAGCAAAGCGATGGAATCGCCGCGATTAAACTTCACAAAAAACTCGTTCTTGAAATTATCAAATTCATAACTCGCATTGACCAGAATAAACGCGCCGTCTTTCAGCGGTTTGATTTCGTCCATGCGTTTGGTATCCATAAACAGACTGGCATTCAGCGAATTGGTATGATCGCTGAACGAAAACCGCACAATCGTCGCCTGAGTACCGCGTTTTGTTGTGATCTCACGGGTTTCCATGCCGAAAACTTCACCCCAACAGCAAATACGGGTATCGTTTTCTGTGACACGGATCATCGGCACGGTATTGGTATCAATATTTTTACTGCCGTAAAACACCTGCGGATTATCTAAATAAACCAGTCCGTTTTCCGGAATATCGTCCCGATCCTCAAAGCTGATTTTTTTAGGTTCCGACGCCGCAGGACAACTTTCGCTTCTGCGGATCGGCGGTGCGACCGTCGGCACCGGCGGCAGTTCCGGTTCCACGTCTTCCAGTTGTCCGTCAAAGCAAACCGACACAGAACGACCAAAACGTCCCTTCACCAGTTCACAGAATTGACGTTCAAAATCGTATTCGACAATGGTTTTCAATCCGCCGAAATTCAATGTAATATGTACCGTATCGCCATCAATGCGGTAATCCGCACGGTTAAAATAGCCGTTCATCGGCACATTTTTCAAGCGGATTTCATTAACAAGATCGGCACACGAATCGACGTTGAAAGCCGCAGGTGAAAACGACATCATCAATTCACAGGCCGATAACGTCAACCGATCCTTCAACGTGTTTTTGACTTTGAACTGCGTATCATGCCCGACGTATTCTACTGATATACACTGAATCGACAGCGAACGGTTTTCGGAATCCAAAATGCAGTTTTCAACATCAACAGATTTTAATACATCCAAAACCGCCGGATCGTCTATATAAACCCCAAATATATCCAAAAAGGAAGTCATTTACAATTAACACTCCGTTTACAGTTTTTCAATTTCC
>JAZRWX010000284.1:0-8660 GCA_045599905.1 Acutalibacteraceae bacterium | reverse complement strand
ACGGTCAGCGCATAGCAGCAGTTCTTCCCGACGGGCGGCAAGCCGTTTTTCGGCGCGGCTTTTGGCGTTTTGCACCACTTTCAGCATATCCGACGCCGCATGGCGAATACGGTCTTTCCGGTCCCGTTCGGCATAGAACGTATCCAACAGAGTTGCGTAATCGGCAAATTCCCGGCTCTGATACAATCCGTTGTACTGGGTGATCGGGAAATAGGAAAAATCTTTCGGGACGCCGTCCGAAGACAACAGAATAAACGGATTCTGTTTTTCGGTCAACGCGGTTTTCAGTTCCGTCAATACACCGATCAGCGGTTCTATATCACGGATCAAGGAAATATCAATATCCTCTCCGTAAGCGCGATAAACGATTTCACGCGCGATCAGCGGAGAAAAACCGTCACCCGTACTTAACAATGCTTTGGAAAGCAAGCCGCTTTTTCGCAATGCCGTCCGTGCCAGCATTTCGGGCGTGATCTGCTGTAAATCCAGTTTTTCTTCCCGTTCCGGCGCCGTGTATAAAGCACCCGGCAGAATCATTCGTTTTCCGCTTTCAGGATCACTGCGATGAACGGCATCGACAATATGACCGCTGTTGTCCACCAGGATAATATTACTTTGATTACCGATCAGTTCGCACACGATTTTCGGACGGACGCGATCCCCCATTTCATCGGTTGTTTCAAAGCATAGTTCAATTACACGTTCTAATCCGTGCTGACGAATATCGACTAACCGCGCACCTGAAAAATGCTTTCGTGCCAACATACAGAACATTGGCGCGGCCGCCGGATTTTCAAATTTCATTTCGGTAAATTGGATCCGTGCGGCACCGGGTCTGGCGCATAGGATCAGACGCTGCGCAAAACCTTTTTTGCGCAGCAAAAATACCAGCACATCCCGTGACGGCTGGTATAGTTTATCAATATGGCAATCGATCGCGGAACTCAGTTCCACAGTGATTTTATGTAAAAATCCACCGTCAAACGCCATGTTTTTCCTCCGTAAGGCGGCACAATAATTCCTGCGCCGCGGTATGATAATAATGATAGTCCGCCGAATCCGGAAATACCTGTTTTAGGCGGTCAGCGCATTCACTGCACCTTCGGTACTGCTTTTCTATATAACGCTTTCCGGAGGCAGTTGCGGCGGAAATATCACCAACGAATTCCTGCGCCGGCGTCAGGTCATAGAGTTTCCCTGTATATTCCGCTTTCATGATTGAATAAACCTTACCGTTTTCTTCCAGGGTCGGCTCACAGTCGATCGCAAATCCGTTTTCGGAAAGGTATACGCGCAGCACCTCGGCCGAAGTCATCGGTTGAAGCAATAATGTTTTCGCGCTGTTTCGCAGCCAGTCGGTACGTTCCAGGATCCCGGCGATCACGTCACCGCCCATTCCGGCAATAACAACGGTATCTACCTCATCTGCGATAACCGCAGACAGACCGTCACACAGTCTTAATTCAACATTCGTCACCGAAAACTGCGCCAGATTTTCCCGTGCGTTCTGCAAAGGTTTTTCCCGGATATCGGTCGCAATAACACGACAAGCCCGTCCACTTGAAGCAAGTGCGGCGGGCAGATAGCCATGATCGGTCCCGACGTCGCACACAGCGGCGCCTTCCGGGACTAAATCAAAAATTGTGCGCAGTCGGGCGCTTAAATGAATCACTTGTCTGCAAAATGCTGATTCAATTTCGCAATCAGGGCATCGCAGTCGGTACCGTGAACGGCACACGCCTGCTCGATGCTTTCACCGCGCGAAGCAGGACAACCGAGACAGTGCATACCGATCGCGAAAAAGTATTCCGCAGCGCTGCTGTCCATATCCAGAACTTCACCGATCAACATATCTTTTGTGATTTTCATTTTACAACATTCCTTTATTCAAAATTTACTGTCAGAACAGATTGACATTTTCGTCATTTTCCCTGCGTGCGTGATGGTACAGTTTTCGGTTATCCAACGCCCATTGACGCGAGGAAAATTCATCGGGTTTGAGAGAAGCCACCGCTTCACGCATTTCATAAATACGGGAATCCATCAAGTCCAGTTCACTTAACAATTCGGCTTCCAAAAACAGCGGACGTACCGCCGCGCCGAATTCCGGCTCGCCGTGGTGGGAAAGGATCATGTGTTCCACCAGCATGGCTGTTTTCCCGTTGATTTCCAACCGTTTGGCATATTCCGAAACGGTCATGGCGCCCATGGCAATGTGTCCTAGCAGCGTACCGGCGACAGAATAGCCCTCGGCAATACCGGTATCATTGACCGTAAACTCTTCCAGTTTGGCAATATCATGCAGAATTGCCCCGGCCAAAAGCAGTTCCTCATCAACAAAGGGATACACCTTACAAACCCCTTGCGCCAGACGCACGATCGAAAGGGTGTGAAGCAGCAAGCCGCCATTCAGCGCATGATGCAGTTTGAATGCCG
Organism: Acutalibacteraceae bacterium; assembly: GCA_045599905.1. GTDB lineage: Bacteria > Bacillota > Clostridia > Oscillospirales > Acutalibacteraceae > UBA737. The sequence goes on along the minus strand of JAZRWX010000284.1, from coordinate 6,224 downwards.
CGGGCCAATAAAGCAACGCTTCCCTGCGGTCAGCCAAAATCGTCGTGACCAGTTTTTTGAGATCCGCATCCGCAAATTCGTCTGCCAGACGGTACAGTTCATCGTACATTTCCTCTCCCGAATATCCGGTCGTACGGATCAGATCTTCCAATTTAATATCATCATTCGGAAGCTGCAGGCGAATGCGTTCCACGCTTAACTGATCCGCGCCGTTGAATTCACGGATGACGCCGCGCACCTTGACGATCTGATTATTCTCGTACTCGCCGTGTTCGCGCGCGCGGTAATGCCATACTTTTCCGTTAATTTCGCCCGTTTTATCAGCCAGCGTCAGATCCAGATATTCCCCGTTCTTCCCGGTTTTACACTCAACCGAACGGATCAGACAGAACCCTTCGACCTGACCGTTGGCAATCTTATTAAAATTCATTGCATAGATCCTTTCTCATTATGCGTGATAATTCTGTTATTATTCTTGTTGAAAAATATGATACTTCTTCAAAACAATCAACAGCGGCAGTCCCAAACCGTAACACACGACGACCTGACCGATCCCCACGGTCAAAGCGGAAACACCAAACGTCCACCCCATGCTATCACCTGCGGGGACGGTATAAAACAAGGTGATTTCCAAACCGATCACCAAAGCGTTTATCAGGACCGGCGGCATCAGTGCCCATATTTTCGACCGTTTCCGCAGCATATAAGTCAGCACGGCGGCCAGTAGCGTCGCCAGCGTTCCGAAAACTAGATCCAACGGATTAAAAGACAAAATATTACTGAAAAAGCAGCCAAGCGTCAATCCGGGAATTGCCGCCGGCGTCAGGATCGGTAATATCGTCATCGCCTCGGAAAGGCGAAACTGGATCGGGCCGTATGCCAGACCGAACAGATTGCTAAAATACGTCAGACCGGCATACAAAGCGGCGATCAACGCGCTTTCAACCAAAAAACGAATTTGCCGCTTACGCATCTGCTTCACCCTGCAATCTCTTATAATACGCGACCGCCAAAGCGTCACAGCGCTCGTTTTCAGGGTGACCGTCATGCCCTTTTACCCACTCGATTTCAACGGTATGACGTTCCAGAAGATTCAAAAGCTGTTCCCAAAGATCCACGTTCAGCGCCGGCTTTTTGTCTGCCTTACGCCAACCGTTTGAACGCCAGGAATAAACCCAACCTTTTAATACCGCGTCTGCCACGTATTTTGAATCGGTCACAAGATGAACACGGCAGGGTTCCTTCAAAGCCGACAGTCCCATAATCACGGCTGTCAGTTCCATGCGGTTATTCGTCGTATCTTTTTCACCGCCGGAAAGTTCTTTTTCCCTGTCACCGTAGCGCAGGATCGCACCCCAACCGCCCGGTCCCGGATTGCCGGAACAGGCGCCGTCGGTAAATAAATCCACAAGTTTCTGCATATCAGTTATACTTTCTGTAACTGCCGACCACTTTGCCGAGCACAGCCGGTTTTTCCGGATATATCGGCGAAAAATCCGGATTTTCAGGCATAAATACGACCTGACCGTCCTTTTTGATCAGCAACCGCTTGACCGTAGCGTTTTCCCCGTCCATACCGATAATAATGTCCCCACTTCGACAAGGAGCGTTTTTATCGGCGACAATAATATCACCGTCAAGAATACCGGCGTCACGCATACTGAGACCTTCCACCCGTAAGGCAAACAAACCTTCCGCGTCCTTTTGCGGATACGGGATATAGTCAACAATTTCCTCAACTGCCAGAATCGGCTGGCCGGCCGTGACACGTCCCAAAAGCGGAACCATAGACGCGTCAAAATGATTTTCAAGGCGGATGCCGCGTGAATAACGGGAATCACGCATAATATAACTCTGCTCTTCCAAAAAGTTCAGAATTGCATGAACGGTCGAGGTGGATTTGATGCCAGTAGCATTACAGATCTCACGCACCGTAGGCGGCAAACCACCGGCGCTTAACTCTTTGACCAGATATTCATAAACGGCTTTTTGTTTTTCATTCAAAGGCAAACGTTCCATGCTGTTCCCTCCGTCGAACATTTATTCGATTTCCCTTTCAGTATAACATCTTTTCCGGTTTGTTGCAAGGGGAAATAACAAAAAAAACGGCAAGGTTTTAACCTTTACCGTTTTCGGGTTTCAAAATAGCGCGGATACCGTCAAAACCATCAACCATATAATCCGGTTTAACAGTTGCCGGTTTTCCGTTCGGATTGTACCAGCAGGTATCAATGCCGGCATTGATACCACCCATAATATCGGAAGAAAGACTGTCACCGATCAGCAGAACCGATTCCTTTTCCACCGGAACACGTGACAGCACCGTATCAAAATACTGCTTGCCGGGCTTTTGCGCGCCTACCGATTCCGAAACGAAAACATCATCAAAATACGGTTCCAGACCGGAATCACGCAAACGCTTGTACTGGGTCAGCGACACCCCGTTTGTGGTCGCGTAGATCAGAAAACCGTTTTGTTTCAACCATTCCAAAAATTCGATGGCACCCTCAATAACGTCATGACCTTCGGAAAGCGCGAAAAAATAATCTTCCGATATTTTTTCCGGATCTCCCGACAAGTCAAGTGTATTCAGCAGGGTTTCAAAACGGCCGACGAAAATTTCTTCGCGTAATATATCGCCCCGTTCGTAGGCCTCCCAATACCGTTGATTGATACCGGAATATATTTTTGCCGTTTCAACGTCATCCGGCAGACCGTGCAATGCCAGCACACGGCGAACGGCGGTCTGCTCCGAACGGTTAAAATCCAGCAAAGTATTGTCTAAATCAAGAAAAACGGCGGTATATTGTTTCATTTACAAATCCTTTGCAAGTTCTTTTATGTACGCGCGTAATTGCTCAGCCACTTCCGGATGACGCAATCCGACCTCGATATTGGCCTGTAATACGCCGAACTTATTTCCCATATCATAACGGGTACCGCTGAAATCAACACCGATCATGCCGGATTTACGGGCTACCACCGCCATAGCGTCCGTCAGCTGCAATTCGCCGCCGGCGCCGAGCGGGGTCTGTTCAAGGATCGTAAAAATCTCCGGTGTCAGAATACAGCGTCCGAGAATGGCATAATTGGAGAACTTCTGCGACAGTTCCGGTTTTTCGATCATATCGCTGACCGCAAAACATTTTTCACTCAACGGCTCAACTTTGAGTGAACAGTATTTTGTCACAAGTTCATCCGAAACCGCCTTGATACCGACCACACTTTTTCCGTAGGTATCAAACGCTTCCCCTAATTCCCCGATAGCAGGGATATCACCGACGATGACATCATCGCCGTACAATACCGCAAACGGCTCGTCCCCGACAAACTCTTTGGCGCGTAAAACGGCATCGCCCAGACCGCGTGTTTCCTTTTGACGGATGTAGTAAATATTGGCGATATTCGCCGTTTCCTGAACACATTCAAGCATATCATTCTTCCCGCGTCGGCGCAAAGAATCTTCCAATTCGATCGAATGATCAAAATGGTCTTCAATAACACCCTTTCCGCGGTTTGTAATGATCAGAATATCGGTGATTCCGGCCGCAGCGGCCTCTTCAACAATGTATTGAATGGCGGGTTTATCAACGATGGGAAGCATTTCTTTCGGCATCGCTTTGGATGCCGGCAAAACGCGGGTCCCCAATCCGGCAGCAGGAATAATCGCTTTTTTAATTTGCATTGCAATTCTCCTTAATGATACAGAAAATAGAACGTTATGCCGATCGACAGTATAACGCTGTACAAAATAAACGCCAGTACCGCAAATCCGCCCGAAGTACTGCCCTGTTTCATCAGACCGAGCTGATAATACCGCGGATCAAGATTATTGCGGCGATAGGCTTTGATACGGCGGACGGCACTGTTTTTATACCAGACGTAACCGAACAATCCGCCGACAAGCGCCGACAACAGTTCAAAAGCAATCGTTGTATAACGATAAATCGTTTTTTGCTGAAATTCCGAAAAATTCTGTATGAAAATCTGATACGTATTATTCATTGCGGTCATTTCCGCGATACCGTCTTCCTTGTCGGCAAACTGTTCTTCCTTTTGCAGTTGAGTGTACTGTTCCCGATAGGTTTCTTTCACACCGGGCGGATCGCTGAGACAAAAACCGACAAAGGGCAGATACGCCAGAAGAATGGCAATGACCAAAAAAGCCCATGCCGGCTTAAAAATCTTTCGCCAGAACAGCCAAACGGCAACACCAAGCGGTCCGAAAATGATGCCCCAAACCGCGGCAGGCCAGCAAAAAGCGGTATGATCGGCAGAAATGGCGAAAAACTTCGGCAGGATCCCCGGCGCCTTTCTTCCGATATACGTTGTCATATCACCGCCGGAAATACCGTCGATCGAACCCAGTTCAAAAGAATCGGCAAACGGATCGTTCTGCGAATCCGTGCCTTGCAGCGGGGTTCCGCACCGAGCGCAATAATGGGCAGATCCAGCATTTTCCGCTTGGCAATTCGGACAAATTTTCTTGTACTCTGTTTCCATAATCACTGCCTCAAATCAGCAAAAAAATCAATTGCGGAAGATTTTGTACCGCAAAAATACCCAAAAGCATTCCGAAAATGCTGACCCCGCCGTAACGGTGATAGTCATAATCGGCGTCTTCACTTTCATCTTTGATATACCCGACCCGTGACAGCACATGGCGATTGTAAAAATAATCGCCGAAAAGCGCCGCAAAGACCCTGAAAAAGATATACAACAATATTCCGACCCACGCAAATGCCATGACCGAAGGATGGTCACGAAACGCGGAAAGCGCCAGTTGAGTCATATTTTGATTTTGGGCGTTCATACCGTATAACAATTTAGCGGACGGTTGCATCAGCAAAGAAAAAGCGATTTCAAACAGACCGCAAAAGATCCCGTTCCGGTACATTTTCCGGGAACAGAACCATCCGCACGGGAAGAAAAACGCCAGCCAGTTCCACGAAAGTTTCCTTCCAGTCTTCATATCGGCAAATTTCGGGATATACCGCGTTGTATTGGTCATAACAAAGCGTTTGGCTTCATCAGCGGTAACACCGTCCCCCAAATCCAATTCAGCGGGAACACCGCCGAGAAAATCATAATTGGCGAACTGATTCATCTGATCAAAATTCGGCGCACCGCATTTCGGGCAGGAACATGCCGCGCTTTCATACTCTTCACCGCACATTTTGCACTTTGTAACGTCCCGTTCTTCCCGCTGCGGCGGAATATTGTTTTTCACCGGTTCTTCCACGGGAACGTAATGATATTGCCGCTCGGTACCGTGGGCATCTTCAAATGCGCAATGTCCGATATTCAGATAACAGTCACGGTGATGCGGCGCACCGCATTCCGGACAACATACAATATCATCATCTTCAAAAAAATAAGCATGACAAACCGGGCATTTCTGCCCGTCGAACTGAAAACTCATACCAAAGCTCTCCTATAATCATTGACACCGGAAAATACCGTATCAAAATATTCTTTTCCGTAATTGTGATACGCGCCGTCACGTATCATCTGACGCAGACCATCCGCTGTGATCCACCGGACACAGTCTACCTCACTTTTTTGCAGAACAAAACGCTCGGCAGGCAGATCCACCGTAATTGCCCAGATATCCAGCAATGAACTGCGGCGTTTGAGCCGGGCGATTTTTTTCAGGGTGGTCGGGGTCGAATCAATACCCAATTCTTCTTTCAACTCACGGTGTGCCGCTTCATAAGGGGTTTCGCCCATGATCGCCGCGCCGCCGGTAGCTGCCCATTCACCCGGCATGAGTTTCTTCTCCTGCGAACGTTTCTGGATCAAAAACCGGCCGTCGCTTGACAAGACCCAAATGTGTACCACCAAGTGATATTCGCCTGTTTTCAGGCAATTATCACCGCGACACATGACCTTGCCGGTGGGTTGACCGTTTTCATCTAATATTTCCCATCTTTCAGACATGAATCGTTTCACGACCTTGCTTTTCCGGTATTTTGGAAGGTCAAAATACCCCATTAAAATGATAATACATTGTTATTATATCAGCATTATGAAAAAATTTCAACATTTTCTGTTTTTAGTATTGTAAATTTTTGATTTTTGTATTATAATAATTGTCGTGACAGCATTCACTTGCTTTGCTGTTATATATTCTAATATACTGAAATCTTGCGTATTAAGGCGTGCGAATGGGCGGGTCCTGTGCGACGGGAGGCTGCGAACCATGTCAGGCGGGGAACCGAGCA
>JAZRWX010000283.1:0-1536 GCA_045599905.1 Acutalibacteraceae bacterium | reverse complement strand
GGGAAAACATATTTTTTCGTTCAAATCCGAAATTTATCGTTTTTTTGAAGTCAAGTGCCTAATGTCCTGTGATAGCGGAAAGAAAAATAATGATGATATAATAATCCCTTATTCGTTCGTCTAGAAAATATGCCGGGTTTTGTCATACCGTCAATTTACAGTGAAAACAGCACGCCGCCCAAAACGGCGGAAATAATAATAAGCAGGATCGGCGAAATTTTTTTGCCGGTTATTTTTTTATAGATAAAACCGATTGCGGCAACCGCGGCGAAAATGCCGATGCCGATGCCGTTGACCGCGGCGGTGTCACCGATTTTCGCGAAGCCAAACAGGGTGGAGATTCCCAGAATGCAGGCGGTCGCCAGAATCAGTCCCACCACGCAGGGGCGAATGCCGCACAGAATACCCTGGACCGCTTTTTTCTTCATCAGACTGCGCAGGACTGCCGCGATGATCAGAATGATGATGAAGGACGGCAAAACGACCCCCAGCGTTGCGCAGAACGCACCGAAAATCCCGCCCTGCGACGATCCGACAAAGGTTGCCATATTGATGGCGATCGGGCCCGGGGTGGATTCCGAAACGGCAATGAAATTCAGCAGTTGACTTTCGTTCAGCCATCCGTTCGCGATGGTCATTTCCCGGATCAGCGAAAGCATACCGTAACCGCCGCCGAACGAAACGGCGCCGATTTCCAGAAATACGAGAAAAAGTTTCAGATAGATCATGATTTTTCCTCCTTGCCGCGGCGGATCAGATAGGCGATCCAGCCGATCAATCCGCTGATGAGGATATAGAAAACAGAGGAAAACTTGACCGAGAAAATACTGAATAATACCATGCACAGAACGGTCGCGCAAAGAATCAGAATGCCGCGCCGGTCTTTTTTCAGCCCCTTGAACATTTTGACTCCGGCCGAAAGGATCAGATAGACCACGCAGGCCTGAATGCCTTTGAACGCGTTGGCGACAAAGGTCAACTGCAAAAAGCGGTCGAAGAAAAGGGAAATGATAAAAATGATCGTAAACGAGGGGATACACATACCGAGTGTCGCGAAAAACGATCCCCAAAAGCCCGCCATGCGGTACCCGATGTAGGTCGAGGAGTTGATGGCGATGGGGCCGGGGGTCGATTCGGCAATGGCGACCACGTCTAAAAATTCTTCTTCACCGATCCATTTCTTTTTGGTGACGAATTCATTTTGCAGCAGCGAGATCATGGCATATCCGCCGCCGAACGTGAACGCCCCGATTTTCATCATGTTAAAAAACAGGTCGATGATCGTTTTCTTTTGGCTCATGATAAACTCCTTTGGTAAATATATCTGTATTCTACCACAAAACACCTTCGGGTGCAATGTTTCCTTGCAAGTTTCGGGAGAGTATGATAAAATAATTAATATTAGTATGCCGCGCTGTCGGCAAAATAGCGGAGGAACCCCATGCGAATTACCGTTTTAACGCTTTTTCCGGCGTTTTTTGACAGTTTGAAAGCCGCGCCGGTCGTACACCGTGCGGTGGAAAAAGGCCTGCTGGA